>SSFW01000034.1 GCA_008015595.1 Nitrosomonas sp.
GCCTACAACGCCTTTACTCGACGAAATCGAATATGGATGTCGAAATTAGATGCTTTTGCACACGATCTCTATACGATTATTACTGTTGATAATCAATCTAATAAGCAGCCTGAAGCAATAACACAAGCTCAACCCCGTTCTTTTTCAGCGACAATCGATACACCTGTGTTTGAGGTAAAACAGTAATGTCATTTCTTAATCAAGAACGGTATCAGAGTCAATCGACAATGTCAGAAATCAATGTTGTCCCACTGGTTGACGTGATGCTAGTGTTGCTCATCATTTTTATCATTACTGCGCCTTTACTTACGCATTCAGTCAAAGTTGATCTACCTAAAGCAGCGAGTAATCCCAATATTACTCAACCTGATCACATAGAGTTTGCGATTCGAGCTGACGGTAGCTTTTTCTGGAATGGTGAAGCAATTCATTTCGACCAGCTTA
The DNA here is from genome assembly GCA_008015595.1 of Nitrosomonas sp. Classification (GTDB taxonomy): domain Bacteria; phylum Pseudomonadota; class Gammaproteobacteria; order Burkholderiales; family Nitrosomonadaceae; genus Nitrosomonas. The sequence continues at coordinate 445 of SSFW01000034.1, forward strand.
GTCAACGATTTACCGAAGCAGCAACACTTTCCCCAACAACGGAATTGCATATCCGAGCCGATAAACATGCGCATTATGAATATGTCGCTCGCGTTATGAGTATCGCAGCCAAGTCCGGTTTATCTAAAATTGGATTTATTACTGATCCAACCATAGAGTAATTGTTGTATAGCGTTATACGCTCTTTAGCCATAACCATAAGAGACTTACTCTATTCTTGGAATTTGAGAAAAAGTATTCTTTTTTCTTATGGCTAGAGAAAAAGTAGAACTTACTATACCTACGCTAGTTATTTTATTGTCGCTTATTACTGGCATATTAATTTATTTCATTCCTCGCCCAATCATTACGCAAATTTATGAAAATTACGCTGAAAACTATCAGGTAATAGAAGTAAATCCTCGAGTTTTTATATATTTAGATACGGATAGCTCGATTACAATACGAAGAAATGAGCCGATACAAATAGAATTAATACGTGGTGGAGCTTCTTTTGATATACAAGAAGCACAATCAAAAATACTAGATCAGTTAGAAATCATCATTGGGGATGCTCGCATTACTAATAAGGGCACTCGGTTTAATATCAAAATATATGATAAGCGTAGCGAGATCACAATTACCGATGGACAAATTGAATTACACTTGCCATCCCAGAAATATCTCATTGATTCAGGAAGGAAAATTGAAATTGATAATAATCAGATCATTACTGATAATATTATCAATCAAACTGAAGTACCTCCTTGGTTAAAATAATTATATTTGTAAGGTTTAGTGCTGTCAGTGAGCTACCTCGATTTCGTTGAACATATTCCGTATCATGCGTAATATAAAGAAACCCTCATTCAGATCCCAAGGCGTAAATCTCGGCAATTGATAGATATCGTTACCTGCTTGAGCAGCGCCCCAAGCTGTTGACACTGCTGCGTCAAAACCTATTTCTTTTACCATTTTGACATGATCAAGCAAATAGTCTTTATTAGGTTTTCCATTTGGATACGCAAATAAATTGACTGGTGCCTTGATTATTTCTTCAAGCATTTTTTTCCCTTCAGCGATTTCATTATAAGCGGTTGAATTTTCAATCCTGGCCAGAATCGGATGGTTTATAGTATGTGCACCAATTTCCATTCCCTCACGATGTAGTTCTCTAACTTGATCTGATGTCATCATTAGATTGTTTGGTAATTTTGCCGCGATGAGTGCGCTCAATTTATCTACAAATTCTTGTCTTTGCTCTTGAGGCATATATTTTAACTTCTCAATTAATGTGATTAATACTTTCTGACGTTCAGTCAGGGATTTTATTGGATAACTTCCCATATTGAGCTGGCTAAGATCTAATATATCTCCTTGAGCATGGCGAATTGATTCTATAATCGTATCATTCCACATTCTTCCACCATCAATCACGCCAGCCGAAACAAAAAAAGTAGCTACTGCAGAATATTTCTTTAAAACTGGTAATGCAATTTCTGCATTATCTGCATATCCATCATCGAATGTAATACTGACTGCACGGCTGGGTAACGTATTACTTTTAAGCATACTTATTGCTTTGGATAATGGAAGAACACTAAAATTTCTAGTCAAAATTCTCAGATGGGCATCAAAACTTGCAATATCTCCTTTCTGACCCAAAAGAAGATCCGGTTGAAGTAAAACACGATGATAAATAACAATCGATAACCGAGCTCTTTTACCTGGGGGTGAAAAAATTAATGGAAGGAGTTTCATGGGAGGTTTATTTTACTCTTAATTTTTTTTCTAGTAATTTACTATCAGTCGCTTGAGGAGTTTCTCTCAGCAGTAATAATAAATGCGTGACATAACGAACTTCCCATTAATGGAACATTCCGAAATACCCATTTTAAAAAAGGAGTCTCTAGTACCCACTGGAAACGAGCCAATTTTGAAGGAAGCATTGGTAACCAAAATAACTGAATATTACTTAGATTATTTTTTCTCATTAAATTGATAATATTAGCAGGAGTTTCATAACGAAGGTGCATGGGTTTTCCTTGTAGTCTACGCAGAAAACTTTCAATAAAATGAACAATGCACCATCGATTTAATGCATCAACCCAGATTTTTCCACCTACCTTTGTAGCTGAAGCTAGTTCAGCAATCACAGTGTTAGAGTTTTCAAGTGCTTGTGTTACGCCAAAACAAATAGCGCCATCAAAAATACCAGTGCGTAATGGAATTTTAGTTGCATCTGCAACACACCATTCTATTGAAGAATAATTTCTTAATTGAGCTTTCTTTAAAGTTGGGAATGAATAATCTAGACCGATAACATACATCCCTTGATCTACAAGAAATTTAGAGTAAGTTCCTGCTCCACAACCAAGATCTAGCCATACTCCTTTTTGAAGTTTATTATTTTCCTTTCTCCAAACTTGTACAAAATAGCATAAGCGTGTTTCTAAGCCAGAGACAGACCACCCTGCAATCCCTGCATCATCTTGCGCGTGTGTTGCAAACTTTTCAAACAGTTTGCGCCACTTTTCTTCAAATTGATGCCTTACTGGTAATTTTGGCATTTTTTAGAATCAAATGTTCATGGTCTGATGTGGTACTTGATTGTGAGTTTTCCGTAACTGATTGCCGCACTATTTTTAATAAAACTGCCAATATAACAAAGTAGTGATAAAGAAGATCAAAATAAGACAATCCTAAAAAGGCACCGCCAACAGCATAACCCACAATACTAACCTGGATCATAGAGGCAAGATCATATGCCCATTTATTTGATAAGGATGTTTTAGAAATTTTTATAATTGTACTAGCTGTTTTCCAACCCATAACTAACAAGCTCAAGTAAATTATTAAACCAATAAAACCATGTTCACCAATTAATTCAAAATAAATACTATGAGCATCCTGATATCTTCCTCCCTCAGCTACAATATCAGGAGCATAGGTTAAATAATTTTCTTTAGTAAAACAATCGAATCCTCCGCCCAATGGACGTGCTAATGCAAGTTTTGTAGCAAACTCCCAGGCCAGAAGTCGTCCTTTAGCAGAGCTATCCCTTTCTTCTTCTGTACTGCTAATAGTTCCCATTCGCTGATGCCATGAATCTGGCATGAAATTATATAGAAGTGGCGCAAATAAAATAATTACAATAAATGGAGCAAGTTTTTTCCGGCTTTTTAACCAAAGGAAAAAACCAATTGCTACAATTGCTAATAATGCACCGCGTGATTGAGTTCCTAGAATAGCCACTGGTATTAGTATCATAGCGAAAACTAACCCTGATCGGAGCCATGGCTGAATTGTATTGAGGTACAAATACCAAAATAATGGGAATACTGAAACCAATGCCAAGCCAATTTCCGTATTACCAGATATAAAACTACCTGCTGGCCCTAGTACATGCTGACTACCACCTGTCGTAAGCGTAAATACACCGCCTTTGATACCATAGTACCCTATTGATAAAGCTATAACCCAAATAAAATTATGAATTTTCTCTTTGTCGGTAATTATCCAAGGTATCATCAAAGCAATTAATTGTATTTTGATAACCTTTTCCCACTGAGTCCAAGAAATATCCGGTTGTATAGAAAAAAAAGTGGTAATCAGAAACCAGATATTTAGAATAATTAAGAGGCTAAAAATTGGTGACCAAAAATAAGTAATATTTTTACGAGCAATAACAAGCGATAAAATAATGGCAGCTGCCGCAATGACTCCAAAGGGGAAATTATATGCAAACCCCCACCCTAACCGATGCGGATTCATATAACCAATCCAAGCCCATAAATAAACTCCGATCTGAGGTTTCTTAAAAACAAGGGGCAAGGCTCCAAAGAAAATAATCGTAACTAAAATATCCCTCATGAACCAACCATTAATCTATTGAAGCAATTTGATAGAAAATTTTATCTACTACAGCTAGTAGATCTATTGGACCTTAACCCAATATCGATATAAAACCGCAGGAAATCGAATGAGATATGATTGATTAGATTTGCCCCATTGCAATAATAATTTCCATAATTCAAAGTAAAATTTATTAATGTAATTCGTCATAAACTGTTGATTTTGGCTAAAGGAATCTGCGAATTGTAAGGCTAGGTCAATAGCTTGCTTTTTATCCTCCTGGGTTGACTCCCATTGATATTCTAGATTCTCTGGTTTAGGTAAAGGACAAGGAACATGACCTGGATAAGCTTGCCATGGTATTTCCAGAACCTTAGAATCAAATTGACCTAACCAGTCGAGATAAAAAACATGTCGAAGAAATCGATCAACTGGTTGCTGTACTATTTCGGTTATAAAATTAGCATCAAAGAAAGGTAATTCAAATTCGATGCGGTCTAAATCGATATTCTCAAAGTGTTCAACCATATGGCGACGCTGATCATTGAGAAGTAAAAACAAGTAGAACTGACGACCTAGATCTTCTGGGTGAATCGAATCTAATTCAGATTGAATGCCGTCTGCAAGTAACTGTTGAGCAGATGACGCCAAAGAGCGCTTCATTAATTTAGGAAATATTCCCCAGCGATTGTAGGAAGAAAAAAGTTGCTTTGCAGTGGTTAGATCTTTTTTTCGAGCAGCATCAATTATTTCTGAATTCTGGTAAATATGACCAAGGCCCATACTACCGCCATCACCAGACCAGATTACTCTTGGTTTTATAGGGTTCCATGAAAGAAATTCTTTGGAGTTTATCCAATTAATCGTAGAAAGTTTATGATATGAATCCCCAATAGTTGTTTTACCTCTAGGAAGATGGCTATGATGTGTACCCAACAAATCAGCTGCCAATTGACCAAATACCTGATCCTGACTTCCCTGTTGAGCAAAATTGGCCGTCAATACATCTATATTAAGTTCTCTTAGCGCTGCAACGATTGCACGTGAATCCAGGCCGCCACTTAAAAAGGCCGCAACGATTTTCTGATCTTTCAATCGAATTTTAATCGACTCGATGAAAGTCGCATGAAGCTGTTTAGCAAGATGTAAATCTTCTGCTTTTTTTGAGGGTAATTTGTTCCAATCCCAATATTTTTTTCTCTCAATTTTATTGGTATCAAAACACACAATCTCACCCGCATAAAGTGAGAAAATATCTTTATATGGTGTTCGATCTGATAATGAATAACCAAAGCAAGCGATTTCAGTAATGCCTTTTAGATCGATTTCTTTTTGATGATGTCTTAAAGACTCGAGAATCCGTAGCGCAGGTGCAAAAATAACAAAATCGGAATGTACCCAGAAATAAACTGGCCTCACACCAATTTTGTCAGTTACGAGAAAGAGTTTACCATTCTCATGATCGTAGATAGCCGCGCAGTATGTTCCCCTGCAGTTACGAAGTACTTCCAAATTATCCTTACTGATATCAGAAGCAAGAAGCTTCAAGCTCTCTAATCGTGAATAAACATTACCAGAATTTTGCTGGAGAATTGGATTTCCTGCGATAAATCCGGATAGCTGAGAATCTGTGAAATGGCCAAGCTCACCTAATGCACCAATATCAATTTTAGCAAAATAAATATTATTATTTTTATATTCAATCAGTGCATTTTTATCATCAGGATGACGTGAAATTGCTCCCTGCAACGCTTCAATTATTGAATTTGGAATACTAGAGTTAGAGTAGCGCGCTAAAATCCCTGCAAAAATAGTCATTAAAAATCCAATTTTTTAGAGTGAAATATAAAAAATTAACCGGATAGTAACACTGATATGTAATTTTATTATTTTTAAAAAGAAACCTTATTCAAGGTATTTGTTCGCATCTGGCATCAAGGTAACTTGTCTAATATATTATTTACCAGCAACTAAATAATATTCCGTCAATCCAGCTCCTGCTCCCAGCCAAAAGATTAGAATAGCTAATTGGACTCTATAATAGGTTATAGCAATAAAATATTTACGAACCACCAACAGGCAGAATTCCTGAAGAACAAACAAAGCTAGCAATAGGTAACTTATTTTTACTCGATAAGAGATGAGTGGTACTCTGCGAGTGCTTTTCTCATAAGCAGATTGTACCAACTGATTAATTGCTGAGATCTCATCCTTAGGGTATGGGATATCGATAAAATTAAGTATAGATTCTGAATGATTTAATTTATCTTTTGTTACCAAGTGAATCTGTTCTTTTGTTCGACTTAGCGAAAAGTTAATATCACGGTAATTAGTTATAGTAGCTTCCCATTGGTCGTCATGAGTTAGATTAAAAAATGAAACTGTTGGAATCACTATATTAGGATAACGCGTGCTGTCATCCAGGATAAAAACTGCTAATTGCCAATCATCCTCTGTACTTGAATGAACTGTGATTGTATTAGCTGGCATAGGTGTTTCATCGATTACAACCCACCCAGCAAATGGGTCAACGTTGCCAGATAGGATACTTGCTTCATTATTTGAACTTGTTTTGATGACGCTTATCATTGATTTATTTTTTTGAACATCTGTAGCCACAAAACTATTAATCTCATCTCCTTTTCGTAATATCAAATCAGGGAAGAAAGTCCAATTTGTGCGCGTATTACGTGGAATAGAATTATCGAATTTATCTAATACAATCCAAATATTTTTTTCAATTTGTATCACTTCACGTTGCACCATAAAATTTTCTGGACCATTTCTTATCATCTTGATATAGAAAATTTCATCATTAACAGCGAATTTAGTTGATCTAGCAGTACGGATTGATGATTTATTTTCATCGATTAAATGAGGTGCATTACTACCATCCCAGGATTCAGCTTTTAATCGAAGCGGGTGTCCATAAGGCCAATAACCCACATTTGTGATCCAATTTCTCTCATTCGCCCAGATTAAAATACTCAACTCATCTGCAAGTTTATGCCCTAAACCTGGAAAATATGACCAAGTTGTAACAAGTTGTGATTTAGATAGAGGATTAACGCTTTGATCCGTTGGGTACCACCAAATTGCGTACCCAGATCCTGGATATAAAGACAAACCAGCATAATCTGATTTATTATTTTCGCGACGCAATGGCCCTGCAGCAGAATCTTCCAGCGGAAATGTTTTGGGGGGGCCAAACCAGTCAGCAATACTTCGGGTATCACCGATCATCGGTAATGTGCGATCCGGGCGCTGTAATGTGTCATAAAAATTTACAACTTTATGATATCGCCCCCACCAATCTTCTGGAATTGGAAGCTCACTAAGTGTATAAAGGCGCATCACCATTGAAAAGAGTCTAACACCACCGTAGTTATATTCTGCGGAATGTAATAAAGTCACTCCTTCTTGATTAACATAATAAGGTAAATGCTCTGAAAAGCGCTGAATAGCTACATTTCTGAAATGCTCACTTTCCTGTAAAAATGGAAAAGCAGCGCTTATTTGTAATAACCCGATATTCTGAATAATACCGTGACCGGTTCTCCACGAATAATGCTCGGGTTTAGCTAATAGCAAACCACTTCTAATGATTAATTTAAATAACTGCTGCGCTAGAGTAGATTCGAAATCGTCACGATCACGATAATATGACCAAAATTTAATCAATATAGGAATTCTTGCTGCTATTGCATGATCATTCCATAAGAAACCGATATCGAGGAAACGTGATGATTCAAAATTACAAAAAGCTTGAATTGATTTCATTGCTGCAACATAGAATTTATCTTGATGGGTAATATGGTAGGCTTCAAGTAAGTAATCGACTGTAATAAGACTTGCAAATAAAAGTTGTTGTTTAGCTGACCCTTGACTTAAATCACTCGCATCAAAGATAGGTGACACAGTAATATCATCAAAACCCGGTATGCTCAAAATACCATTTAAGGCTTTATCAGCTAATCTAATTACTTGACTATCATCTAATGGGTTTGATGGGGGTTTAAGATCCATTTGCCCCAATTCAATAAGCGTGCTAGTTGAAGGCAATGATCGAGATTCGTTGATGATTTCAGCCGTGGGTGTTTTTAAATTGACGTGCCACATAAGGAATTCGGGTGCCCATATCCAAATTAGTATTACAATTACAACGATTGTTCTAGTTAGTAGTAAACCGTACTTTATATTTATTTTTGGCATAACAATAATTTAAAGCTTAAAAACCCACAAAAATAAACCTACTTAGAAAACGTGTTATCTATTCTTATTTATGGTTGTATATAACATAGAATCCACATAATGAATTTCGCTAATTTTTCTTAAATAACTGGATAAATTCTAGGTAGCCAGCTTTATTAAACTTTATTGTTAACCCATAATAAACCAAAGCTCCAGAGATAATCATAATAGCGAGTTCAAGTAATTTATTTAGATTGTTTCCTAATAATAAATCTACACCCCATACGACAAAATACATTCCAATACCTGACGCCATAATTGGGATAAGGACGTGGAGTAAGTCTTTAAGGCTTAATCCTATAACAACAAGTGATCGATGATAGTTAATGAAAAGTATGATTGGGAAAAAAGTTACCCAAACCAACGCTACACCGGTAATTCCCCATTGAACTCCTATCAAAAGCGCAATTGGCATTAATACAGCAGATAACAAGACATTTTTTAGTGCAATCTCGGGATGCCCCAGCGCGTCTGTTGCTGATGGGAGAAAATTAGCTATAACGCGAAATGGCATTACTAGTGTCAATAATTGTAATGGCAATACTGCAGTAAGCCATTTTTCCCCCAAAAATAAAAATACTAATTCATAGGCAATACTGGATATTCCCCACAATACGGGAAAAGCAATGAGCGATAGTATGCGAATCGACTTTAATACAAAATTACGAAATCTTAATTGATCTTCTTGGACTTTTGTAAATACTGGAAATGCTACTTGACCAATTACCGATGAGATTCTCTGGACGGGTAAAGATGCCAAGTACATAGCAACTGAATAATAACCCAATATTTCCTTACCGAGTACTTTACCTACTATCATTACATCAACTTGATTGTAAAAATACCAAAGAATACGTGTTAACGTAATATTTCCCCCAAAAGTCAGAAAACTTCGCATACCATCCAAAGAAAACTTCGGACGTATATAAAAAGGGGTTAGTACATTAAATACAATCATCTTATACACATTGACCAAAAGGCTACCATAAATAAGAGCCCAAACCCCATAATTTAAGTAAGCTAAAATAAGAGTAACTAAGCTACCAATAATGGCTGCAATAAAATCAATTAATGAGAGTTGCTTGAATTTAAGTTCTCGATAAAGCAGAGCTTGGGGAATTGTGATTGCTATTACCGTGAAAAACTGCAGTGATAGCACTCGAATAATTGAAATAAGCCGTTCATCATCAAAAAATTCAGCTATTAGAGGCGCAAGTAAATTGAGGATCGCGCATAAAGCTAAGTTTATAATGATGATAATAGCAAAAATTTGCTGCAATGCAGTATCACTCAACTCCTGCTTTTGTACTAGTGCTGGGGCAAGACCAGCTTCTGAGAGCATCAGCATAAATGCCAGAAAAACAGTGGCCATTGCCAATAACCCATAATCTTCTGGATGTAATAGCCGCATGACAATAAGCGTGATACCCCAAGTAATCGCCTGAGCAGCTAATCTTCCCCCTGCCGTCCATTTAATACCTGCGATTGCCTGTTCACGAATTGTCATTATAGTCAGATGAATAAGAAGAAAACGAGATCAACGTGTGTAACACGCTAATGAGTAAATAAGAAGCCCATATATTGATAATAATTCTATCTCTGAACGAATCAACTTAAGATCTGAGATAATTATTGTGCTTTTTTTAATGATTTATCAGTATCATTAGTATTCTGCTCAAAGCGTGAGTGATAGCGATCTTTCACCTGATCTATCGCCCATGCAAAAACATATTTTCTGAAATGACTAGGTTTATCGAGGGAATTATTTGGAACAAATCGCCAGAAATAAGGTATTTTCAATAACATGCGCTGAATAAAGTAGTATATTTTTTCTACAGTCTGCTCATAATGTTGATTAACGATTGGAGGAACCCGCCCACGCTTAAACCATTCAAGGCGATTGTTAATTAACCAAGAGCGATAATTTTGCAAAGTAACAGCGCTTAAAAATTCCGTTGAATCAACTGCACTCGCTTTCTTAGTTATTCCAAAAGTATTGCGCGGAACTCCAGCTGACTCAGCTATTCTACGAGGGATTGGTCGGCTATAATCCCCAGGAATATCCCACGGTTTCATCTCTTCGGAGTTACTAATTTCATTAATAAAGCGAATTTGTTGAACACCCCAGAAAGTCATGGGGCAATGTATAAAAGCTTTCCAAAGACGGTACTCGGTTAATGAAAGACCTGATGAATCACCGCGAACTATATTCTCACTAAGATCTTTAGTATCTTTTGACCAGAGCTTATCACCATGGTAACCAGTCAATAAAACTTTATTAGTCAAAATATCACCAGCACTCACAATCGGTACCGCTTCTGCTGTACCATCAGCGGCCAAGAAAAATAATTCTTCTCCATTTAACTGGCGCCACGCGTCACGTTGAATTTTTATCGGATTAAGCTTTAAATAAGCTGCGATTTGATCTCCATTCTCTGAATTACCAAATCGATCTTTATCAATACACAGCGCATATTCACAACCAACCTTGCGAGAAAGTGCTGCAATCGCAGTTGAATCATAACCAGAGGATGCTGTGGAAAGTAATTGATATTTTCTTTTTCTATTTGGATCAGACATATTTTCTACAAGTCTACTCAAATTACTTTGTAGAAATTGTTCATATTGATTAAAGTCAGAAAAAGTTCGGTCAGCAGCTTCTCTAACCGTATATGATATTCCTAATTCACTCCAAATCACGAAGCCAAACATGGTAATTTGGATGTCACCCAATGAAGTTCTGAGCGTTTTCTTATATTCCAAAATTCCTTTTAGTATCGTTGTAAAATCTTCGTAATATTCGGGGTAAGTTGGATCGATTTTGGCTCCTGAGATTGCAAGTAAACATGCAAGAGAATTTGAAACAAAAAATTTCTCTTCAGTTTCTAAAGATAAAATTCTATCAACTGTGTTACCAGGGGATACAAAAATAACTGAGTTTCCACGTATACGAGAACCTGTTCCAGCCATTAGATCCGTTTCATCAAAATCACCTTCCAGAAAATTACCGGGCCAAACTGCTTCGCAAAACCATTTTGGATTTATTTCTACACCATTTCCATGCCAAACAGTGATTTTATTATTTTCCTTTGAGCACTCCGAGAACCAAGCCAAAGGTGGCCAATCATTTATGCAATGATATTCAAAACATAATTCTGAATATGTTTTATTTGTAGTTTGCATACTTATATCTCCATTGTTTAATTCAGCTATTTTCATGAGGTCATAAGCTTAGAGATAAATTAAATTTGTACCGTGCTTTATTTGTACCACATCAGTTTCTGATGAAGCTTAACGACTTCACCAATAATAATAAGTGTCGGAGGCACAATATGTGCATTCATCGCAAGGGAAGGAAGTGTATCTAAAGACCCGATTACAACGCGTTGATTATTGGTCGTAGCTTGCTGCACGATAGCTGCAGGCGTTGTAGCAGGTAGGCCATGGGCAATGAGCTGTTCACATAAGATAGGCAATCCCAGTAAACCCATATATACCACTATCGTTTGCTGAGGTCGAGCTAAAGTATCCCAATCAAGATCTAAACTATTATGCTTAAGATGTCCTGCAACAAAAGTACAAGATTGAGCATAATCACGATGAGTCAGCGGTATACCTGCATATGAGGCCACCCCTGAAGCTGCAGTAATTCCAGGTACTACCTGAAACGGGATACGATGCTCAGATAAGGTTTCTATTTCTTCCCCGCCTCGACCAAAAATGAAAGGATCACCGCCTTTTAACCGTAGCACGCGTTTTCCGTCTTTGGCGAGACGCACTAATAACTCATTAATCGATTCTTGTGATAGCGTATGATTATTGCGCTCTTTACCCGCATAAATTCGGGTTGCATCACGTCGTGTGAGATCCATTATACTTTTCGATACAAGACGATCATAAACAATGACATCTGCTTGCTGCATTAATTGCAAAGCCCTTAACGTTAATAAATCCGGATTCCCAGGGCCTGCGCCAACTAAGTAAACTTCACCCTGCGGTAGATCTTTTGGGTCATTCTCAATTGATTTTATGAAGTAGTGCTGAGCGGCCTGGTCTTTCCCTGAAAGAACCATTTCGACAAATGGACTTTGCAAAAGCTTTTCCCAGAAAAATCTGCGCTGCTCTGGAAGGGTGAAATGTTGTTTTACCAAATCACGAAATTCCCCCAGATATTGGGCTAACTTACCATAAGCACTTGGTATTAGGGTTTCTAAACGGGTACGCAGCATTCGAACTAACACAGGTGATTTACCACTACTAGAAATTGCAATTACCACTGGAGAGCGATCAATAATTGCTGGCATGATGAAAGAACACAAGCTCAGATTATCGACGACATTAACGGGGATATTTGCTTTGATGGCTTCTTCCCAGACTTGCTGATTTACTTGATGATTATTAGTAGCAGAAATGACTAAGGTGTAATTCGTGAGATATTTAGGGTGAAAAATATCTCGAATGTAGCTGATTTGAGATTGAGACGAAAGTGCTTCTAATGTTTCGCCTAATGTGGGAGAAATAACTGTGACAAGAGCATTTGCCTTAAGCAATAGCTCTACTTTTCTAGCAGTTATTTCTCCGCCCCCAACTACCAAACATTTTCGATCTCGGATATTAAGAAAGATAGGAAAAAAATCCATATGATCACCGAGCAAGATGATTTGGCAAGTTAAGTCTTTTGTTGATTAAAATTCTCTAGAGCCTAAAGCTTATCAGTAATCAATTTAAAAAGTGATTGTTCAAAATCGTTCAGAAATGTCAAATTTACATCTGCTTTTCTAATTTAAGTAATTCTTCGATTCTGAGATCAATTTTACTTTCTCCACCGAATACGGTGCCAATTTTTCTTTTTTCCAAATGATCTAAGTTAAGCTGATAAACCTCAGATGGTAATGGAAAAAATTTTACTTCCTTTACCAAAGCAGGCGCATTATTCATATAGAAATTGATAAATTCTCTGACTTCCGGTTTATCTAATGCTTTTGCGTTGACATAAATAAAAATAGGTCGAGATAACGGTTGATAACTGCCATTCTCAACAGCTTCAGCTGAAGGAGTTACCCCCCCTTTGCCATTATCAACAGCAGCAGCACTTACCTTTTTTTGATTCTCAATATAGTAAGCAAATCCAAAAAAACCTAAACTAAACTTGTCACTAGCGATGCCTTGAACAAGTACGTTATCATCTTCAGAAGCAGTAAAATCACCTCGACTGGATTTGGCTTTGCCTACGATTGCTTCTGTAAAGTAATCAAATGTCCCAGAATCAGCGCCTGCGCCATATAATTTAATTTTTTCATCTGGCCAAGCTGGATTAATTTGATTCCATTTAGTGATTTTTCCTTGCGCAGAAGGCTCCCACATCGCTTTTAACTCAGCAACTGTAATGGTTTTACTCCATGTGTTCTTAGGATTTATGGCGATTGTCAATGCATCGAACGCAACGGGTAATTCAATATATTCGACACCAGCCGCTTTGCAGGTTTCCATTTCTGCTTTTTGAATAGGTCTTGACGCATTAGCAATATCAATTTCAGCACGGCAAAACTTTTTAAATCCTCCACCTGTCCCAGATATTCCAACAGTTACTCTGATTTCACCTTTTTTCATTGCTTGAAAATCTTCGGCAACTGCTTCAGTAATGGGATATACTGTACTAGACCCATCAATCATCACAATCGCTCTCGCGCTAAGCTGGCTACTTAAAATAAGTAATAGCCCCCCACCAATAACGCTAATAAAACTTCTTTTATTCAGCATGTTCAAAATAAATCTCTCCATATTAAAGCAAGTTGATCAAATTGATCAGAATCACCATTTACCTTTTCCTTAAACTTTAAGAAAAGATAATATTAATTAATAATTATTACAGAATTGTTACATGTAATAATTTTTGATTCGCTTTCAATTTAATAATGACCATCAATTACGATTGTTTTGATTCTTGTTGTTGAGCAATTTCTTGTACAGAATTAGCGATTTTCTCAGCCCAACTATTAACTTTCTGCTGATTACTGCCCTCTACCATGACTCGAATTAATGGCTCAGTTCCTGACGCCCGAAGTAACACTCGGCCCTCACTGTTTAAATCATTTTCAGCTTGTTGAACGATAGCCTGAATAGACGGATTGCTGAGATAATTCAATCCTTTTGCTACCCGAACATTAATAAGGCGTTGTGGAAATAGTTTAATATCACCAGTAGCTTCTCTTAAGTTCAATTTTGAATCACGGAGTGCGTACAGAACTTGGAGTGCAGAAATAATACCATCGCCGGTGGTATGTTTGTCTAAACAAACGATATGGCCAGAGCTCTCCCCACCGAGTTGCCATCCGTTTTTATTGAGCAGTTCAAGAACATATCGATCACCAACATTAGATCGCTCAAAAGGAATATTCAATAGCATCATCGCTTTTTCTATAGCGAGATTAGTCATTGAAGTTCCTACTACTCCCCCTCTTAGCATACCTTTACTGTAGCGATGCTTAGCAATGATATAAATTAAAAGATCACCATCATAGATAACACCATCATTATCAACCATGATTACCCGATCGCCATCTCCATCTAAGGCTATGCCCAAATCAGCTGCATATTCTTTGACGGCAGATTGCAAAGTAGCACAGTGAGTAGCGCCGCATTGGTGATTTATATTGAATCCGTCAGGGTTTGCACAGATAGTCACTACATCTGCTCCTAGTTCATGGAGTACATGCCCTGCGATATGATAAGTTGCTCCCTTTGCACAATCGATGACAATCCTCAATCCTCTCAAATCTAAATGATAAGGGAAAGCGCTTTTACAGAACTCAATATATCTTCCAGTCGCATCTTTTAAGCGTTGCACTTTACCAAGCTTTACTGAAGGCATCGTCCGAATCGGTGCTTCAAGTCCCATCTCAATTTTTAATTCCATTTCATCCGGTAATTTTGTACCTTCAGATGAGAAAAATTTGACACCATTATCATCAAATGGATTATGGGAAGCAGAAATTACGATCCCTGCTTGTAGCCGTAATGCTCTTATTAAATAGGCAATCGCTGGTGTTGGTAAAGGGCCTGATAAGAGTACATCCACACCTGCTGCAGAAAATCCAGCTTCTAAAGCTGATTCTAATAAATAGCCAGATACACGCGTATCTTTTCCAATTAATACAACAGGCTTTTCTCCCTTTTTTAGGTGCCAATCGGATTCTAACAATACCTTACCAGCTGAATAACCTAAGTGGAGAATAATTTCAGGTGTAATTGGAAATTCGCCAACACGTCCTCGTATTCCATCTGTTCCAAAATATTTTTTCTTCATTAGTCAGATATTCTGAATGAGAAATTAGTAATTTATTAATGGACTATCTTATTTTAAATCATCGATTTAATGCATTAAAAACTAAAATTGCTTCTTTTGTTGCTTTGACATCATGTACGCGCAAAATTTTAGCCCCCTTTTCCGCAGCTAATACGGCCGCAGCAATACTGGCATAAGTGCGGTGATTGACGTCATTTCCAGTAATTGTTCCTAGCATCGATTTACGCGATACTCCTACCATAACCGGGATATTAAGAGTAGTAAATTGATCAAGTGATCGAAATAATTCTAAATTATGTTGCAAAGTTTTACCAAAGCCAAAACCAGGATCGATTACTAGTTGATCATTTGAGATGCCCCAATCTTGAGCGATTTGAATTCGCTGCTGCAAAAACTCCCTAACCTCAGAAACTACATCAGCGTAAAGTGGATTATCTTGCATCGTTTTAGGTACCCCTTGCATATGCATCAAGCATACCATAACTCCACTCTCAGCGATAATTTTTAATGCACCTTCCGTTCTAAGTGCGTTAATATCATTAATCATTGAAACACCTGCTTGAACAGCAGCTTGCATTACTTCTGGTTTGGTCGTATCAACCGAAATAGGAATAGCTGCGGATTTTAAAGCTTCGATAACAGGAATAACACGGTTGAGTTCCTCATCAAGACTGACGTAAGCGCTACCAGGTCGAGAAGATTCACCCCCAATATCAAGCAAGTCTGCACCATCCGCTATCAATTTAATAGCATGCTCAATCGCTTTCTCTGATGCAGCATATCGTCCCTGATCGGAAAATGAATCGGGCGTTACATTTATGATACCCATAATCAATGGCGTATCTTTCTTTAAATTTTCTTTTAGATTAATGTGATTATTCAAAGGAAAAAAATGAATCTAGAAATAGCCCTATACCTGCAAGCTTAGATACAAAAAAAGAACAGAAAAAAACCGTAGATATATCAAAGTATATCTACGGTTGATTTAAAGGAGAATTTGGACGATAAGAAGCTTATACTTCTTGTGCAGATCCCTCATTTGCAGCTGTTGAAGATACGGTTTTATTGTCTTCTTTGGGCGCCGCAGATGATTTATATTGTGGTGGTTGAGGTGGACGTGGTGGCCTATTCTCCATAATATCTTTAATCTGCTCGCTATCAATAGTTTCCCACTCAAGCAATGCTTTAGTCATCGCTTCAATTTTATCTCTATTCTCTTCGATGAGTTTTCGTGCAAGTGCATATTGTTCATCAATAATACGGCGAATCTCTGCGTCTACCTTTTGCATTGTAGCTTCGCTGACATTTTTGTGTGTAGTTACTGAACGACCCAGAAACACTTCACCCTCATTTTCTCCATAAACCATCGGACCCAACACATCAGACATACCCCATTGCGTAACCATTCTTCGCGTAGTTTCTGTGGCACGTTCAAAATCATTTGAAGCACCTGTTGTCATCTGATTCATAAATATTTCTTCTGCAATGCGTCCACCAAACATTACAGAAATTGTTTGTAAAATTTGATCGCGATCCATACTGAAACGATCCTCAGTCGGCAATTGCATCGTAACGCCTAATGCTCTCCCACGAGGAATAATCGAAACTTTATGAACTGGATCAGTTTTGGGTAACAAATAAGCAACGACTGCATGACCTGATTCATGATAAGCAGTGTTTCTTCTTTCATTTTCTGGCATAACAACTGAACGTCGCTCAGCTCCCATTAGAATTTTATCTTTTGCTCGTTCAAAATCATCCATATCAACTAGGCGCTTATTAGAACGTGCAGCAAACAGTGCTGCTTCATTAACTAAATTTGCCAAATCCGCACCAGACATTCCAGGGGTTCCTCGCGCTAAAACATCAGCATGGACATCTGGTGAAATAGGAACTTTGCGCATATGAACTTGTAAAATTTGCTCCCTTCCTCGGATATCGGGAAGTGGCACAGTCACTTGACGGTCAAAACGTCCTGGACGTAACAGCGCTGGATCAAGTACATCAGGACGATTAGTTGCAGCAATAACAATCACCCCCATATTCCCTTCAAAACCATCCATTTCAACAAGGAGTTGATTAAGTGTTTGTTCACGCTCATCATTACCACCACCAAGACCTGCTCCACGCTGACGACCTACCGCATCAATCTCATCAATGAAAATAATACATGGGGCATGTTTTTTCGCTTGTTCGAACATATCTCTTACTCGAGATGCGCCCACACCAACAAACATTTCCACAAAATCAGAGCCAGAAATACTAAAAAAAGGAACCTTAGCTTCTCCGGCAATCGCTCTAGCCAATAATGTTTTACCTGTACCTGGGTTGCCAACCATCAATACCCCTCTGGGTATACGACCACCCAATTTTTGGAATTTGGTAGGATCTCTCAGAAACTCGACTAACTCAGCTACTTCCTCTTTTGCTTCCTCGCAACCTGCCACATCAGCAAATGTCACATGATTGCTATTTTTATCCAACATCCTTGCTTTGCTTTTACCAAAAGAGAAAGCACCGCCACTACGACCGCCTCCTTGCATTTGCCGCATAAAGAAAATCCAAACAGCAATTAATAACAGCATTGGAAACCATGATACAAAAATGCTCATCAGTATCGAAGGTTCTTCTTCAGGTTTAGCTTCAACGATAACGCCCGCTCTAAGTAAATCGCTGACTAACCAGGGATCTGATGGTGCAAATGTTATAAATTGACGCCCATCTGATTTAGTACCTTTTAATGTGCGCCCATCAATAGTTACCTTCGCGATCCTGCCTTGATTCATTTCATTGATGAATTGTGAGTACTCTATCGGTGATTGCGCTGACTGTCTTACAGTAAACTGATTGAATACTGTCATAAGAACTATAGCAATCACTAGCCAAATAGCCATATTTTTTATTAAATTATTCATAGTAGATCCTAAATTTATACATTAAAGTACTAGAATGTTTATTCCTATTATTCGTATTAATAATAAATTCGTTTAGTATTCTTTTGCTAGAGTAATCACGATTTATTAACAAATTTAAATTATTTCTGTGAGATAAATAGCAGTCTAACAGATAATTTTACCTAATCCTAACAAATACAACTCCTTACTTTTGGAACGTGAAGCTTTTGGTTTTCGTATCATAACTTTATTAAAATGAAACCTCATATCTCGGATGTATTGATCAACATAACTTCCTTGAAAAATTTTGACAAGAAAACTCCCTCCTGGTTTCAATTTATTATTAGCAAATGCTAATGCCAATTCAGCAAGATTGATACTACGTGCTTGATCACTCATTCCAATTCCTGCGAGATTGGGTGACATATCTGAAAGGATAAGATCTGCCAGCTCTCCTGCCAATTGATTCTCAATCATCTCGCAAACTTTTTCTTCACTAAAATCACCTTGAATAAACGCTACCCCATCTAGTGGAAGCATATTTAATAAATCAAGTGCAATAATCTTACCGGATTTACCGATTCTTTCACGGCAGACTTGAGACCAACTGCCAGGGGCTGCCCCCAAATCAACAACGATCATTCCCGGACTAAAAAGCTGATCGCGCTCAGCAATTTCAATGAGTTTATAAGCAGCCCGCGATCGATAACCCGCTTTCTGCGCTTGTTTAACATAAAAATCATTAACGTGCTCATGAATCCACGCTCGATTAACTTTATTTGATTTCATAGAAGAGCTAAATAATTGCCAATGATAATCACCCTATTAATAAATCATTATGATCATCAAAACGACATCTTTTAATTGATTATTTTTTAAAGCAAATAAAAGGTAAGTATTTCAAGGCTTACAATTGAACTCAGGGAAGTATATTTGTTTTAGGAGAATAAAATAATTATCAATGTTATTAACGAGTTCTTGAAGATAGTAGATATACTGAATATTCAATATTTCGTATTCCCGAACGCCTGCAGGGGCAACGACTTCAACGATATCTCCAGCATATTTTCCAATCAACGCACGAGCGATTGGTGAGCTAATAGAAATTTTTTTCTCTTTGAGATTCGCCTCATCATCTCCAACAATTTGATAGATTACGGTTACATTTCCCCCAAAATCTTTCAATTCGACTGTTGCACCAAAAACACATGCACCATCCGCATCAATCAATGCCGGATTAATGATTTGTGCATTCGCGAGTTTACTTTCGAGTTCAGCAATTCTACCTTCAATAAAGCCTTGTCGTTCTTTTGCAGCATCATATTCAGCATTTTCTGAAAGATCTCCATGAGATCGAGCTTCAGCAATCGCTGCAATAACTGCAGGACGCTGTACTGTTTTCATTTCGTGAAGTTCAGCACGTAATTTTTCAGCACCCGCAACGGTCAAAGGGATTGGACTCATTATGAATTTTATCCTTGTCGGTAATAAGAAATCGAATTACTGTATTGTTTGGTGATGCAACATCTGCATACTATAAGCATGCAATTCACGCATATTTGAAATACCCATATAAGCAGCCCTCGCACCGGCCATTGTGGTGTAATAAGTAATTTTTGCGAGTAAAGCAGCATGTCGAATAGAGTAAGAATCTTGAATAGCTCTTCGTTTATTCGCTACTGTATTGATAATCAAGCAAATTTCACCATTTTTGATCATATCGACTATATGAGGCCGCCCTTCCGCCACTTTATTTACTTTATGAACGTTCAAACCCGACTCAATCATCACCTCAGCCGTTCCTTGCGTTGCATAAATTGTAAAGCCAAGCTCAATAAATTTCTTAGCGAGTGTAACGGCTTCTAACTTATCACTCGCGCGCACACTAATAAAAATCTTACCAGAGATTGGTAATTTAATCCCTGTCGCCAACTGTGATTTTACAAACGCTTCAGCAAAGGTGTTTCCGACACCCATGACCTCGCCGGTAGATTTCATTTCAGGCCCTAAAATAGTATCTACACCAGAAAATTTAGAGAATGGAAAAACTGCTTCTTTGACGGAGAAGAATGTAGGCTCAATATCTTTAAAGATGGCTTGATCATATAAACTTTTCTTAACCATGCATCGTGCCGAGATCTTTGCAAGTTGGAGGCCTGTAGCTTTCGATACAAAGGGTACCGTGCGCGAAGCTCTTGGATTTACTTCTAGTACATATACAATATCGTTCTGAATTGCAAATTGCACATTCATTAATCCGATCACATTCAATGCACGAGCCATCACTTCTGTCTGCCGACGAAGCTCTTGCTGTAATTCAGTTGATAAGCTAAATGGTGGAATTGAACAAGCTGAGTCACCAGAATGAACACCCGCTTCTTCAATATGTTCCATGATGCCACCAATGAGTATCGTTTTCCCATCAAAAATCGCATCGACATCAACCTCAATTGCATTATTTAGATAATGATCAAGTAAAACAGGCGAATCATTCGTTACTTTGACCGCCTCTTGCATGTATCGCTCAAGGTCTTTCTGTTCGTGCACAATCTCCATTGCGCGACCTCCCAATACATAGCTCGGACGCACAACTAAAGGGTAGCCAATTTCAGTTGCAGCAGCCAATGCCATTTCAACATTGCGTGCTATTCGATTCATAGGTTGCTTCAAGTTATAGCGATTAAGTAAATCCTGAAACCGTTCACGATCTTCTGCACAATCGATCATATCAGGGCTTGTACCAATAATCGGTACACCAAAGCGCTCAAGATCTCTCGCTAGTTTTAAAGGCGTTTGCCCACCATATTGAACAATAACTCCATTCGGCTTTTCTACAGCAACGATATTCAGGACATCTTCTAGTGTAAGCGGCTCAAAATATAAACGATCTGATATATCGTAATCCGTTGAAACAGTTTCTGGATTACAGTTGACCATGATTGTTTCATAGCCGTCTTCACGTAATGCGAGTGACGCATGGACACAGCAGTAATCGAATTCTATTCCCTGCCCTATGCGATTCGGTCCTCCACCCAACACCATAATCTTCTTTCTAGTGCTGGGATTAGCTTCACATTCCTCTTCGTAAGTAGAATAAAGATAGGCTGTATCTGTGGAAAATTCAGCAGCACAGGTATCGACACGCTTATATACCGGGTATATTTTTTCATTTAGGCGACGGGTACGAATCGCTAATTCACTTGAATTGAGTAGCTTAGCCAATCTACGATCTGAGAATCCACTCCTTTTTAATTGGCGCAATAAGTCCGTATCAATAGAATCCAATGTGCTATCAGTCAAAGATCGCTCTTGTTGTACAAGATTTGCTATTTGATGCAAAAACCAGGGGTCAATGTGTGTTAATTGATAAATTTCATCAAAAGCCATGCCATGTCGAAATGCATCGGCTACATACCAAATCCGCTCAGGACCAGGATGTCCTAATTCAGCCGCTATCAAATCTAAATCGGATGATTTTTCATCTAAACCATCAACGCCAATCTCAAGTCCACGCAACGCTTTCTGAAATGACTCTTGAAATGTGCGCCCGATCGCCATAACCTCACCCACTGATTTCATCTGAGTCGTTAGTCGATCATTGGCTTGAGGAAATTTCTCAAATGCAAATCGAGGGATTTTAGTAACGACGTAATCAATTGTGGGCTCAAAAGAAGCCGGCGTAACACCGCCCGTAATATCATTACTGAGTTCATTCAATGTATACCCTACAGCCAGTTTGGCAGCAATCTTGGCAATAGGAAATCCAGTGGCTTTAGAAGCAAGCGCAGAAGATCGGGAAACACGTGGATTCATTTCGATCACTAGCAGACGACCATCAGCAGGGTTAATCGCGAATTGAACATTTGATCCGCCCGTTTCAACGCCAATTTCACGTAATACCGCAATAGAGGCATTACGCATGATTTGGTATTCTTTATCAGTCAGTGTCTGGGCTGGCGCGACCGTAATCGAATCACCGGTATGAATACCCATCGGATCTAAGTTTTCGATCGAGCAAATGATAATGCAATTATCTTGCTTATCACGAATTACCTCCATTTCAAACTCTTTCCAGCCAATTACAGATTCTTCAATCAGTAATTCGCGAGTGGGTGAGGCATCCAATCCGCGTTCACAAATTTCTATAAATTCTTGTCGATTATACGCAATTCCTCCACCCGTTCCGCCGAGCGTAAAAGAAGGGCGAATAATTACTGGATAACCAATCATCGCCTGTACTTGCAGTGCTTCTTCCATGCTGTGAGCAATCGCAGAACGAGCAGAGCTCAAGCCGATATGAGCCATCGCTTGTTTAAATTTCTCACGATCTTCCGCTTTATCAATCGCTTCTCGCGATGCGCCAATTAGCTCAACTCCATATTTATCGAGCACTCCGTATTTAACTAAATCAAGCGCACAATTTAGAGCTGTTTGTCCACCCATGGTTGGTAAGAGTGCATCTGGACGCTCGATATCGATAATTTTCTCAAGCATGGGCCAGGTTATAGGCTCGATATAGGTCGCATCCGCCATTTCTGGATCTGTCATGATCGTTGCCGGATTTGAATTGACCAGTACAATTCGATAACCTTCTTCCCGTAGTGCGGTACAAGCTTGAACACCCGAGTAATCAAACTCACAAGCTTGACCAATAATGATAGGCCCTGCTCCAATCACAAGAATCGATTTAATATCAGTACGTTTTGGCATTTATATTGCAGCAACAAAGGCTTAGTTTAAGTCTTACTTCGCAACGTGACTCTGTTGCTTCTTATATTGTTTGATTCGATCGATAAAACGATCAAATAGATAACTCGCATCATGAGGCCCAGGGCTTGCTTCTGGATGACCTTGAAAACAAAACGCAGGACTATTGATTAACTCAAACCCTTGCAAGCTTTTATCAAATAACGATAAATGGGTTACTCGGATATTCGTTGGTAGTTGATTCATATCAACGGCAAAACCGTGATTCTGACTCGTTATAATAACTTTCCCACTATCGATATCCAGAACAGGATGATTCGCGCCATGATGACCAAATTTCATTTTCATTGTTTTTGCACCTGCTGCCAGCGCTAAGATTTGATGTCCAAGACAAATTCCGAAAATTGGAATTTTCATATCAATTAATCTTCTCACGGTATCAATCGCATAATCACAAGGTTCTGGATCGCCTGGACCATTCGATAGAAAAACTCCATCAGGATTAGAGAGCAAAATTTCTTCAACAGGTGTTTGTGCTGGATAAACGGTTACACTACAGTTACGACTTGCTAATCTACGTAATATGGTTTGTTTGACGCCGAAATCGAGTGCAGCAATCCGGTAATCAATAGTCGGTTGTGATGCATAACCATAGCCTAACCGCCAGTCTGATTCAGTCCATTGGTAAGCATGCTGGCAGCTGACTACTTTTGCTAAATCCATCCCTACCAATCCCGGAAAAGTTTGTGCACGTTGCAGCGCAGCTTCAATATTGATATCGCCAGCCATGATACAACCTGCTTGTGCGCCCTTCTCTCTTAAAATGCGAGTGAGTTTTCGCGTATCAATACCTGCAATTGCGACAACATTATGGTTTTCCAGAAAAGTTGGTAAGGATTCCGTTTTTCTCCAATTACTTGCGGTAAGGGATAAATCTCGGATTACCAAACCTGCAGCAAAAACCTTAACGCTACCTGCTGATTCGATATCTTCTTTATTCGACCCGGTATTCCCGATATGGGGATAAGTCAGTGTAATAATTTGCTGGCAGTAAGACGGATCGGTCAAAATTTCCTGATAACCCGTCATGGCAGTGTTAAAAGCAACTTCCCCTACAGTTATTCCTTTTATCCCGATCGAAATACCTTGAAAAACTGTACCATCAGCTAAAACAAGGATGGCACGAGGTTGCTGCAACACAAAATACTCCTTTTAGGATACTTTCAAAAAAGGCTATCACGCTAAGTAGGTAATAGCTAAATCAATACATAGTTGTACGAATTATACGTGATAAAGAAAGAGTTTTCTAACTCTAGTATAGAGAATATTGAGAGCAACCGAAGTCATCCTGTTTTTTTGGCACAAGATGATATCCAGTTTTTTTTATATTGATAATCCCACGAAGGCTAAGACCATTATCAATTACTTGTTGAAGTGCGAGCAAATCCCAATTAATGCATACAACGATATACTAATTTAGCTGTATCGTTAAAAGAAGATAATGAACCCCTTCTTGCTGAACATCACTAAAAAAAATTTCTCCTGTCGTACGCATATCATTTTTTCCAATCAACTCAAAATGATGACCTATCCGTGATAAAAACCGTAAATAGGCGTTAGCTCTACCCTGTTTCAGCAAAGTAATCGAGGCTAATTTCGGTATTACTTCTGCAACTGAACGTCCAATTAAATCATGTTGCATCCAACCAAGCAGACTTGCCCCCTTCTCGCTACAATCGTAAATTAACCCTTGTTCCGACACAATCATTACAGCAAATGCCTCATTAGCTATTGGTTTAAATTCGATAGGAGCTGTATTGCTTGCTTCCATGGGTGCGCTATTCATTTTCTTCTCCTTTAGAGGGGTTTTCCTTATTCAAAAATACGGTAAAAATAACTTTACCGTGTTGGTGTTAATTATTTTTGACAGTGAGGATAAAAACACTAAAGAATAGGCGAACTAAAACCTGATTATTGTAAATTGACTTTTATGAGCACCAACCAACCGACAACCATTTTTACTCAATCTTGGTCGTTGTATGACCTCATTACTGCATACAACTATATGTTTCACCAAGAAATCTATGAGGGTGTACAAAAATTGCTTGGATTACGGCAAGACGTTACACGCTATCGTTTAATGGATCTTGGATGTGGAAATGCACGCTTCATGGCGCCGTGCTTATTGAAATATCCACCAGCCTATTATGAAGGGGTTGATCTTTCAGAAACCGCACTGGCTGAGGCTAAAACCTATCTAGCCCCACTTACTTGTCCCGTTAAATTAACCCATAATGATTTGTTAACATCGATCGAATCAACTCAAGATCAATGGGACATCATTTTTAGTGGATTTGCAGTTCATCACCTTACGCCGGAGGATAAAACACGATTTTTCAATGCAGTGGGCCGATCCTTGTCAAAACAAGGATGGCTTATCTTAGTCGATGTCGTACGTGAAGAACATCAAGATCGTGAAACCTACTTAAATCACTATTTACAATTCATGCGGGAAACTTGGACTAAAGTTCCACCCGAACAACTTGAAGAAGCTTGTACCCATGTGCATGATCATGACTACCCTGAAACTTTTTCTACCTTGCAAAACATGGCAATTGCTGCTGGACTCCATGCGCAAAGAATTATTAGTCGCTATGGGCAACACTACACACTGTTATTTTCTCCTGTGAATTTACCCACAATTTAATTCCACTTCATCATCGGCATGCTTCAAAAATTAACACTGCTTTTCCCATTGTGGATGCTGATATCAGCTACCTTTGCATTATTCAACCCTGAATGGTTTACATCCCTCAATCAAGGATCAACCGTCGTGCTCATCCTAGCTTTTGTAATGCTTTGCATGGGGTTGACGCTTACCATCGATGATTTTCGTCGAATTGGCCGCATGCCAAAAGCCGTTGCAACTGGTTTTTTGGGGCAATATACCATTATGCCTGTTCTTGCCTGGGGAATCGCAATGTTACTAAATTTGCCGATTCATTTTGCGGTAGGGTTAATTCTAGTCGGATGCTGCCCAGGGGGTACCGCTTCAAATTTGGTTTCATATATTGCCAAAGCAGACGTTGCGCTCTCAGTCGTCATGACCGTTTGTTCGACGCTGGCTGCTATTATACTTACACCCCTACTCACTCAATTATTTGCTGGTACTTTAGTGCCAGTGGATACTTGGATGTTATTCAAACAAACGCTACAAGTTGTTATTTTACCGATCGCACTCGGCATCACACTCAATCACTGGCTGCCGAATACCGTGCAACGTATCATGCCTTTTGCACCATTATTGGCTGTCATCGGCGTGTGCATAATCTGTGCAACTGTTTTTGCCGGTCAGGCAGAAGGAATCCGTCATTATATTGGTGAACTGATATTAGCAACGGCATTACTCCATGCGGGCGGTTTCTTCTTGGGCTATACCTTGGCCAGATACTCAAGTCATGATAAGCAAAGTATGCGCACCATTTCGATCGAAGTAGGTATGCAGAATTCCGGTTTAGCCATTGTGCTCTCGAAACAGGCATTTCCACTGCTCCCGCTTGCACCAGTAGTTGGCGCAATTTCAGTTTTGATGCATTCATTATTAGGAAGTCTTCTTGCTGTCATCTGGCGAAGCCAGAAAACCTAAATCAGCTCCAAAGTATCTTCAAAAAGCGAGATTATTCAGTTTGCATTCAGGGGTCATCTCGTATTGTTATTACTAATGATTGAATAACAGTTCGAGTGATCAACCAACCAATTGCAAGGAGACTATCATGAGAAGGATGATCTTATTGATGTTTATGGTACTTCTATTATGCGGATTTCGCGCCCCTAATGGAGCTTTGATTTCTAAAGGCGATTTAGTTGATAAACTGATTATTAACTTAGGTCAACCCATCGTTCGTATTCCAGTTGCAACTCATCGCAGTATCTATCCCCCTTATCATAGCTCACGGGAAATTTGGACTTACAAAATCAAACAATATACCTATCGTTTCGTTATCGATAGTGGCGTCATTATTCATGAAGATTGGACTCGATTCTGATGTGCGTAATAACCATTGCTTAGTAAAAAGCTAAAACCAGAGCAGATACGATACTAAGCAATGAGTTCCACTCTTCCTGTATCGAGATGATAAATTCCGCCAACGATTTTCAGTTTTTTACGATCATGGTAATAATCAAGAATAGGTGTTTTCTCGCGAAGCCGCTCAACTGTCATGATTACGTTTTGCTTAGTAACGTGAATCAAGCGATCTTCCGTCGTATCGCTAACTTTTGCTATCTCGCTGACTGTTCTAACTGCGGGTGCGATTGCACTTGCTAGCAATTGGATATGGCCTGGAAAATCGCGGTGACGGTCTACAGCGTCAATGGCCGCTTTCACAGCACCGCAGCTTTCATGTCCCAACACCATAATCAATGGTGTATTTAATACCGCAACCGAGTATTCAATCGTTGCTAAATTATCATTCGTTAGATAATTACCTGCGCCGCGCGCTACAAATAAATCACCCAGTGCTTCATCGAAGCAATGCTCCGGACTCACCCTAGAATCAGAGCACCCCAGAATAGTTGCATAAGGATTTTGGCCTTTGACCAATGAGGTTTTTACATCATGAAAATCTAATGGTTTAGAATTTCCGGATACATAACGTCCATTGCCTTGCATTAATCTTTCTAACGCTTGATCCGGTGTCAATACATTTTCTGGCTTAGGTATGATTCTTTTTTTCTCATTCACCGTTTTCGATTCGGAAGCATTAACTAATCCGGTTGCCAACAACCCCCAAGACATTAGTACAGCTGAGGTTCGTTTGATAAATTCACGTTTAGTTGGATCTTTGTGCTTATCTTGCACAATTGAAGCCGGATAATTTGAATTACAATGATCGCTCGTTACCATACACTTCTGGCACATGTTCAAAATTCCTTTATTACTGATCAACTTAAAATACATCTTATTATTTGTTCCAGCTTTGCACATAACACCGACAAACCGGTAAAACAAAATGCACGATACTGAACAAATTCTGCAAACCGGTGAAAGCTCTGAGTTAGTTGAATTAGGTACCGTTCCTCATTTTACACCCATTCAGGAACGCCCCATTATTGCAGTACTTGCAGGAATTCATTTTATCCATATCATGGATTTTATGATGCTATTACCGCTTGGTCCGCAGCTAATGAAGTTATTTGAACTCACACCTCAAGAATTTAGTTTATTAATTTCGATCTATGCATTTAGTGCGGGCATGTTCAGTTTTTTTGCTTCATTTATTATTGATCGTTATGATCGAAAAAGCTTTCTGATTTTCCTCTGTTGCGGTATTGGCATGGCTACACTGCTGTGTGCACTTTCATTTGACTATTATTTACTATTATTAGCACGGATGGTCGCAGGTGGATTTAGTGGTGTACTTAGCGCTACTATTTTTACGATTATTGCGGATGTGACTCCTGCGCATCGACGTGGTGCTACAACTGGAACTGTCATGTCAGCATTTTCTGCTGTAGCAGTTATTGGAATGCCCTTCGGGATGCTATTAGTCAATCTATACAGTTGGCGTGCGCCCTTCTTATTTCTAACATTAATCAGTCTGGTAATGATTGTCTTGGCAGTATGGTTGCTTCCTTCTTTACACGGTCATCTAAAGCATCGCCAACACCGCCATCCTGCACAACATTTACGCACAATTTTTTATAACCGTAATCATTTATACGCTTTTGCATTGATTGCCATGCTAATGTTTGCAGGCTTTTCGGTCAGTCCTTTCATTACAACGTATATGATAACCAATATTGGCATGTCTGAAGTCGATATTCCTTATCTTTATTTCTGCGGTGGATTAGCAACTTTTTATACGGCACGGTTATTTGGCAAACTCTCCGATCAACACGGCAAGCATAAGATATTTAGTATTGCCGCCGCATTATCAGTGTTTCCAATTCTGATGATCACTCATCTGAGTACGGCCTCGGTCCTATTGGCAATAGCAGTATCAACACTTTTCATGATGCTCGTTTCAGGTAGATTTGTCCCCGCCATGGCTTTAGTTACCGCAAGTGTTACCCCTCGGCTGCGCGGTAGTTTTCTTAGCTTCAACATTTCGATTCAGCAACTATCTGCCGGTATTGCTTCCCTTTTTGCTGGCTCTATCATGAGTACTACTGCTTCTGGCTCCATTATGCATTACGACACTGTAGGTATCATTGCAGCTATAGCTACTGTGCTTAGTATCCTACTCGCTTTCCAGGTTCACGCACTCCCCGAATGAAGCGTGAACACATCGATCAATGGAAACCTCATTTCCTTGATTGCTCCCCGATGTTTGAGCCTTTGCGTCAGGCTGGTCAATTACTTAATCAATTAGAACAGTGGCCAACCCCTGATCAATTGAATCATTTGCTATCGGTTCAGAAACCAAATATTCGAACGAATACTCACCATCCGCTGCGATTTGTAGCACAAACCACATCGACATCGCTTTTTGAACAGCAATATGAGCCAAGAACCTATTTATGCGGTGAACTTCAGACAAGAGCACAGAATTGGCACGATCTTTTCAATGCACTCGCTTGGATGACTTTTCCTCAATCAAAAGCGCAACTCAATGCACTTCATTACCATGCGCTAAAAATAGCTGAGAAACAGCATCGATCGGCCCGAGGAAGATTAAGAGACGCTATTACACTACTCGATGAATCCGGTATTTTAGTAACGAGTAGCCATGAAGATTTAACATATTTGCTGAAAAATTTTGAATGGAAAACATTATTTTGGGAAAATCGTAGCGACTTGCTCCAACATATGAAATTTTTCCTATTTGGACATAGTCTTTATGAAAAAGCGCTATCCCCCTATGTCGGCATGACGGGTAAAGGGCTGGTTTTTCACATTGAACCATCGTTTTATCAGCAAGACCTTCATCGTCAGATCGTGAGCCTAGATAACAAACTGGCAAATTTACTCTCAACCAAATCTATAACTTCCACTGATCTAACCCCGATTCCCCTGCTAGGCTACCCAGATTGGTCCCCCGATAATAGCAATGCTACTTATTATGACAATTCAGACTATTTCCGTCCCCGTTCCAGCAGAAAAACTACCTAAACCAAGAAAGCAAAAAATTTAACACGATTACCTCCCTTTCTCGGTAAACCCTTTATCAGGTTCTCCAATCAAGGTATTGGATTCATAAATCGGTAAATTGGGACATTGTTTCCGATACTTAATATTCGGTGAAACCCACTCTTGCCACTCCGTATGACTCATATTACGCGTCAATTTATTACAAAGCTCATCTACCCAATCCGTGTTAGCCATCCACAGGCGCAACGTTTTGTCCGCACTTCCCGATAAAATGTGGGAACCATCTGGGCTAAACACAGCGCTCGTAACCGCACCAAGATGTCCTGATAAGGGATCACCAACCGGCAAACCCGTTTTCACATCCCAAAGGCGCAACGTCATATCGTGACTGCCAGAAATAATACGTTGACTATCGGGGCTAAAAGCAACACTATTGATACGTGCTTCATGGCCTTGAATCGGTTCATTAATCGACTCACCCGTCTGTGCATCCCATAACCGAATCGTTTTGTCTTTGCTACCCGAAGCAATATATTGACCATCGGGACTAACTGCCACACTAACGACGTGCCCAGTATGGCCTTCCATCGGACTACCCAATTTATTACCTGTCGCGACTTCCCAGCGCTGTAAGGTATGATCATAGCTACCGGACACAATGACTTTTCCATCGGGACTAAAAGCTACGCTACGTACCATTTCTTCATGCCCGGATAACGGTTCCCCTTCCTGTTTTCCTGTATAAGCATTCCATAATCGGATGGTTTTATCTTTGCTCCCAGATGCAACGAGTTTACCATCCGGACTATACGCAACTGTTTCTACACCTTCGAGATGGCCTTTTAAGGGTTCACCAATCGGTAACCCAGTTTGCGCATCCCAGAATCGTAACGTACCATCACTGGCACCAGAAACAATACGTGACCCATCGGGACTATAGACCACACCATTGATTGTTCCTTCATGGCCTTGTAGTGGTTCATCAAGCGGTTGTGCTGTCCAAGCATTCCATAATCGCAGTGTTTTATCATCGCTACCCGACACAATCTTCTTGCCATCTGGGCTATAGGCTACACTCGTAACCATATCTTCATGTCCCAATAAAGGGGTATCGATGATGGGGTGATCACGAGTCGACCATAAACGAATGGTGCCATCTCGACTACCAGAAACGATTTGCTGTGCATTTTCAATGAAAGCAACACTGGTAATTATTCCTTCATGGCCACGTAAGGAGTCGATTCGCTGTGTACCAGTCTGGCGATCCCATAATCGCAGCAGTTTATCTTCACCACTCGATACAATCTGAGTTCCATCAGCAGAAAACGCAACACTAAGAATAGTGTTTGAGTGCCCTCGAATCGGCTCACCAACCGCACGACCAGTTTGGCTATTCCAAACGGTTAAGCGCTTATCTTCTCCCCCGGAAACGATTTCAAGTCCATCACTTGAGAAAGCGATCGCGCGAATCGCCCCATCTTGCGAGTTAGCCATTTCATGGAGCATCGTTCCTGATGCCAAATCCCACAATTGAATCACCCCTTTACTACCAATTGCGAGTTGCTGGCCATTAGGAGAGAAGCTGATGCTAAAAATAGGTTGCAGGTTTTTAAAAGTTTTTACTCGGGATTTAGTGGATCGATGCCAAATTTGAATCTCCCCATTATGGTCAGCGATCGCAAATTGAAGACTATCATTGGAGATAGCCAATGCCGCGATATTGGGATCACTTAATGTCAAAAAGGGTTCACTCGGCCATGCTTCTGAGGGATCCCAGAAATAACACTTACCTTCATTGCTCAGTGCAAGAACATAGGTTTTATCCTGCACCTGGGTGATTGCAAACCATGCCGCACCAATATTCCATATCTTATCCGTCGTTACTCTTTTATTCATGAGATCAATCAGTGCTGCATCGACCTTGCGATGATTCGGCGTAATCTGCTTTGCTGCTAACAGTTGCAACAGCGCCCGCTCATCGCCACCCGGACGCAGTCCATTGGTAATATCAAGGCTCTCCGATACCAACCGAAGGCTGATTGATTCTCGTTGCGCCAGTTTTGTTTCTTTTAACCGCTCTGCAGCCAAATCTTCTGCAGCAGCTTGTTTCTCAAGCGCAGTAGATAACGCCAGTTGGCGTTGCCGTTCTTTTTCTTTTGCGCGAATCTTCTCGATCTCAAGTTTCTTTAAACGCTCATCTCTTACCTGACTCACAACACCGACTAATCGATCATGAATGAGCTCAATGCGATTAATCCCTAATTGTTGATCAATACGCAGTAAGCGATGTTGACTAGTCAGTCGAGTCAATTGTTCTTCTGTTAAAAATTTATCTTGTAACGCTTGATCAACTGGATAGCTACTTCGATACCGGCTCCCTTGTATCAAATGGGTTTCAATGAATTCGGATACTGTTTCTGGCATACCTGCCAGCGCTTCGTGGTAAAAATCCTGCAGAATATCCTGCCCCGCTTGTTGTAATAACTCAATATCAATTTTATGGTTTGGTAAACGTCGCTGATTGAGCTGATAACAACACAAGCTTAGTAAAACGGGTTCAATAATCGGTAATGATTTCAGCTTAGATGCCTCGAGATTCCCTACAAAATCAACAAGCGGTTCAGCTACACCTTCGGCTAGCACTTCGGCACCGGCAGCTTTAACCGCTTCAATGGCACGTTCCCGAAACATCGGTAATAAACGTAAGCGATTACGGAGCAATGAAGGCGCTTGCTCCTTCCAATTCTCAATCTCAGGAAGAAAATCTTCACGAAATGAAAGCACGATTCGATAGCGTTGCGCCTGTAAATCCAATTTCGATAGGGTTTGCCGATGTTTATCGCCTATTGTCAATTCTTGTGGAATTCGATTCTCAATCAGGTCAGCTAATGCGTTGAGTGTTAATTGTGTTTGTTCGGGGTAATGCTCACCTTGCGAAAAAATTTCTTCAAATTGATCAAAAACGAGAACGGGTTTTAGCAAATAATTATCGCTACTCCAAATTTCAAGATCTCGCCGATGGAGATAACGCCATAATCCCTCGTTTTCATTTGGAGTTGGAAAATCGGCGTTTGCCCCCGTTAATGCACCTAATAACTTCTGCAATACTTGCTCTAGAGGTGGATAAGGTGCAGAAGGTCTGAAATCGATGCGTAAATGAATCGGGAAAAAATGTTCTGCACGTAACAGTGGATAAAGTCCAGCTTGTAACAATGACGTTTTTCCTAAACCTGACTTACCATAAAGCATGGTCAATCCAGATAAGCGAATCATGCGCAATAACTCGGCTGCTTCCTCCTTGCGCCCGTAAAAATAATCGTGCGCCTCTTCCTCATACGCTGCCAATCCTGACCATGGCGATTGGGGTGACAAAGCCACTGGTATCTGGGTATTCATCGATTGTAAAGATGATGAAACTTGCTCTACAGTCATAACCTAGCCACTCTGCTGGCGTTCCGATCGAATTAATTTTTTGAGTAGCGCATTGGTTTGCTCATTGGGTTGACCCAGTGGTGCATGACCGAAATGCAAATTATCCTTCCAGGCCAATGGAACCCGAATGTAACCTTCTGGATCGTAATTCTGATCAGCGATAATGGGAACGATAAAGATACGCCCTTGAATTGATTTGCTTCGATCGATCGCTTCATTCCATTCACGCCGGAAGAATTTCTCATCTAATTGATCAGCATCGCTGGAAATTAGCGGAATAAAATAGCGGCAAGTACGAATACCGTCTAGAATTCGCTCCCGGAAATCTTGGCCCGGTTCGATCGCCGATTTATCGAACCATATTTCATGCTCTGCAACACCCAATGTTTTCAGTGCCGCTACCAGTTGTATTGCTGCAGGCAAATCCGGCGCACGGCAATAGCTAATGAAAAAGAGTGTATTTTTGGGAACCATTTCAACTTGGGATAATGGCGCTTGCTCATCTGCACCATGACGCGCTAACCAGCGCTGAGAAAGTTGCTGGATAAAAGATTGCGGAGAGATGTCGGATAGCACTTCGGTTCCTTCACTATAGCTTTCTAAAAAATAGATTAGCTCTTTTTCTGGCTGTAGTGCATCGATCAACCACTCACGTTTGCGTTGCGTATCTGACAATCGTTTTTGATTCATCAATCGCAAGAAAAAACGACTCAGCCACTCTGGAAAATTGCAGCCGATCAATAGCAAATTGCGTTGTTGTAATTCTGCAAAAAATTTAACCGGGACATGACTTCCCCTTGCGATCACGTTATGCACATATTCCAGCATATCCTCATCATGAATCGCAAACATTGGCGCAGATCTTGATTTGCCAAACAAATACAATAGATAAACTTCTCCCGGTCGAGAACGCCAATCATTGGGCAAATCAGAGCCCTCGCTGGTCGGTAAATAAGGTGAATGAATAATTTCATTGACAGTCACTTGCGCTTGTAAGCTGCGTGCTAGTAAATCATCAGGTGTCAAAGTTACAAACAATCGAAAATCACGAATTGCAGTTATTTGTTTGATTGCTTCGGGAAGCTCTGCATCAGTATTAGGCGTTAATTGTCCAATGACATCATGAATATCACCATAAAGATCCTGAATAGGGTGATCGCGCTTCAAGCGCGTCACAGCATCGTTCAACTCTTGGTGTGGCATTAGCACATCATGACCTAACGCATAGTCATACATTTTAAGTAACTGTTGGGCAATCTGCGACTGAAACGAGGATGAGCTGTTAAGAGAAGTGATCAATTGTGGACCCATTACAGGCACAACTAGTCCCTCTTCTATCGATTTCAGCAAACGATCCCAATTACGCTCATTCATGGTTTAACAATCTTTACCTTAACAATCCGGATTTTATGACGGAAATCGTCGTTGTGGTTAGTTTTTAGCGCAGAATAGGCCTTGTGATTTTCTTCACGTCAGATCACCGTAAAATACGGTAGCATAGTAGAACAAGAACACAACATATCATCTGCGTACTCCATTATCAAAGAACAACAGTAGCAGATGCTTTTGATTGAACGCATGTTATCGAACAAGGAGCTTGCTCATGGCCCACGATTCAACCCCAAACCCTCAATTAGCAATCATTCTAGAAGCGATCCAAAATCGCGATTATCCAGACTCTATCGAGCAAATTAAAGCCTATGTTGCGATACTAGAAACGGAAGAACGTTTCTATCCGGCTCGACAATTACTCAGCCAAGCACGCGAGAAATATCGCTCGATTCGACAATTCCAATCAGAACCCACCGCAGTAAACTGGTGGCAAACCGATGCTGCGCAGGATGAGGTTTGGATTACCCAAAAGCAGGCTTTCTTTACGTATAAAAATCCTGAACTGCCACCTCGTACACGATTTATCGATTCGCTGTTATTGCTTGACGAAATCGGGTTACGTGACTCGACCAATCGTGACGCAGAAACGCTAGCCTTAGGGGGGAGTATCTATAAAAGAAAGTGGCAGCATTTTGGTCAATTAGAAGATCTCATTGAAGCATTATTCTTTTATCGCGCCGCATTTGAACGTAACCCTCAACAGGATAAGGGCTATGGTGGCGTCAATGCTGCGCTCATTCTCGATATCTTGGCTGATCGTGCTAAGCAAATTGCACGCCGCAGTGGCATTAAACTCAATGAAAGCGAAGCCAGCAATTTTTCTGCACAAGCTGCTGCGATACGCCAAAATATGGTACTACAGGTTCCGGTTTGGCAAACTGAGCTCGAACAATTACCAGAGTCAGAGCATTTCTGGCCGCAAATCACATTTGCAGAAATTTATTTTGGCTTGCAGCAATATGATCAAGCCAAGGAATGGTTGCAAAAAGCCAATGTAGCTCATGCAATCAATTGGAAAAAGCAAACTATATTCAGCCAGTTGCTGCAAATCGCGCGCCTACAAGACTTGATGATTCCGAAAGAAAGCGATCAGCCTGAAAATTGGCTACCAGTTTGGCAAATACTCGCGTTAATCATTGGTGAAGATAGCGCTCAGCGTGCCTTCTCATCAGGAACTGGTAAAGTCGGATTATCGTTATCGGGCGGTGGTTTCCGAGCTTCATTTTTCCACCTGGGCGTCATGGCTAGGCTTGCTGAAATCGATGCATTACGCAGTATCGAAGCATTATCGACAGTATCGGGCGGCAGCATCGTCGGTGCTCATTATTACTTGGAAGTACAAAAATTGCTTGAAAGCAAACCAGACAAAG
Organism: Nitrosomonas sp.; assembly: GCA_008015595.1. GTDB lineage: Bacteria > Pseudomonadota > Gammaproteobacteria > Burkholderiales > Nitrosomonadaceae > Nitrosomonas. Next base: position 36,724 of record SSFW01000034.1, read on the forward strand.
CAATCACACGTAATGATTACATCGAAATCGTGCGACGCATCCAAGACAATTTCCTGAAAGGCGTACAAACCAATATCAAACTGCAAACATTTGCAAGTTTGACTGATAATCTCGATGTATTCTTCCGCAAAAAACATTATTCTCGCAGCCACCGCCTCGGGGAATTATATGAGTCAGAAATTTATCAATCGGTTGACGATGGGCATACGAACCAGATACCGCGCATCATGCCTGAATTGCTTATCAAACCCGAAGGGGAAGCGGATACTCAGACGCATAAACCAAAGCACTATAATTGGCTACGCCGAGCCAAAATCCCAGCGCTCGTGATCAATAGTACTTCATTGAACTCCGGACATAATTGGCAGTTTACCGCGCGTTCCATGGGCGAGCCACCCAGCCAAATCGATGGTGAAATTGATAACAATACACGCTATCGCCGTATGTACTATGAACATACCCCTAACGAAACCCTACAAAAATATCGCTTGGGCTACGCCGTGGCAGCCTCAGCTTGCGTTCCCGGTTTATTTGAGCCATTAACAATCGCTGATCTGTATCAAGATAAAATCGTGCGCCTAGTCGATGGTGGCGTACATGATAACCAAGGAGTTGCAGGCTTGCTCGATGAAGGTTGTACGCGCATTCTGTGCAGCGATGCCTGTGGCCAAATGGATGACGTCGATCAGCCTTCCGATTCACGTCCTGGTGTCGTACTCCGCGCTAGCTCAATCTTACAGGATCGAGTACGGGAAGCGGAATACCAAGATCTTAGCAACCGCTTGGATAGTCATGCGCTCGATGGCTTATTTTTTGTGCACACCAAAAAAGAGCTTGAATCCCAACCATTGGATTGGATCAATTGCCAAGATCCTCGTACGCCTGCTCATCCGAAAGACCCTAAAACATCGTATGGCATCGATCGGGAACTACAAAAGAAGATTGCAGGGATCCGCACCGATCTTGATGCATTTACCGAAGTTGAAGCTTATGCCATCATGGCAAGCGGTTATCGCATTGCTAAACGGGAATTTGAGCTGCTACAAAATCAATACCAAAAAGAAGGTCATACCGATCATTGGGGCGGATACGATATCGACGCACCGGGAACCGATTGGCCTTTCCGTAAACTAGAACCCATCATGGGGCTCAAAGCTGAAGCTAACAAACAAAGTCAAGATTTACATTTTCAGCTCCACGTTGCACGCAAAATATTCTTTAAAACCTACGATTTGCGACTGGATTATCGCATCATCGTTTGGTCATTATTAGCGCTGCTAATAGCAGGTATACTCAGTTTCCTTTATCAACAATGGAACACGCCACTGGCTGACGCGCTCCATTTAGGATCGCTCACATGGGGAAAATTATTCAGCCTAGTGATATTAATGTTCATTAGTGCATTGATACCAATGGTTCATTTGCTAAGTCCGAGTAATAAAGTAGCTAATATTTTCAAATTTATGGTTGCAGCCGGCGGTAGTTTATTAGCAAAATTTCATCTGGCAGTGCTCGATCGCTGGTTCTTGAGACGCGGCAAACTTGAGCGATTGTTGAAATTAAAATAACGATGAAACATATTGTACGACCTAACAATAGAGAGGAAAAACCATGACCCGCTACAAAGAAGGCGATTCTGGTAAGGATATTAAACGCATCCAAACAGCGCTAAAAGATAAGGGGTTCAATCCGGGTGCACTCGATGGTGAATTCGGTCCAGGTACAGAGGCTGCCGTCATCGCTTTCCAGAAAAGTGAAGGTCTAGTGGCGGATGGGGTAATTGGTACCCAAACCCTGAAAGCGCTGGGTCTAATTGAATCAGATCAACCTGAATCCTTTGATCTACAAGGTGTTACTTCGATTAATGTATCGAAAATGTTCCCACAAACCCCCATCAGTCATATCAAAACCCACCTTCCTTTTGTGCTTGATGCCCTAAAAGATGCGGGCTTAGCGGATAGGCAAATGATACTCATGGCTCTTGCTACGATTCGTGCTGAGACTGCAAGTTTCGAACCGATTAGCGAGGGCAAATCGAAATACAACACATCGCCCAATGGTCACCCATTTGATTTATACGATAACCGCAAAGATTTAGGCAATCGAGGTAAACCTGATGGAGATCGCTATAAAGGACGGGGATTTGTACAATTAACCGGGCGAGCCAATTATACAAAATTCGGCAAAGAAATCAGCCAAGATCTAATCAATAATCCTGACTTAGCGAATGATCCCGGTATTGCAGCGCAACTGTTAGCCCGCTTTCTGAAAAAGGGTGAACGTAAAATTAGGGCATGCTTGGATGACCATGATTTAGCTGGAGCGAGAAAAGTCGTCAATGGTGGAAAGCATGGATTGGTTGAATTTTCAGAGGCTTACAACATAGGAAACAAGCTTTTTGCCTGAATAATTCGGAGACATTAAACAAGTGCTTTTGCCGTGCTGAAAATCAAGTCGATTCTAGTTTTAGCTTTACTTGGAATCAGTCAATCAGTTGTTTCTGCCAATACACACTGCAGTCACCAGGAAGTAATTGTTTTCAATTGCAATATTGGTAAAAAAGTCGTATCAATTTGTGCTTCCCCAAACCTCAGTGCAAAAACTGGCTATCTGCAATATCATTTCGGCCCCATTCATTCCCCCGAGCTTGTTTTTCCAAGTAAAATTGCACCCCACGATCAAGTGACAGGGGGTACTTTGACTTTTTCAGGAGGTGGTGGTGCTTATCTTCGGTTTATCCGCAATCACCATCGTTATGTTGTTTATACCGCAATTGGCCGTGGCTGGGGAGAAAAGGCTGGAGTCAACGTTGAAAAAGATGGTCATCGGAAAGCAAATCTAATCTGTCGTAATCAGCCCATCTCAGAACTTGGCCCTGATTTCTTTGAACGTGCAGCAATCAAGCAAGACCCAATCGGTTTTGAGCTACCGGAGTAGTTGGCATTACAATGAATACAATGATACGTACCCTCCCTTGTCCTTGCGATAATGAAAAAAATTATTCTGAATGCTGTAGTGCATATCTGGATGAAGGAAAATTTGCACCTTCTGCTGAGACATTAATGCGTTCACGTTACACTGCCTATGTATTACAGCGCAATGATTATCTGATGAAAACGTGGCATCCAGAAACACGCCCAATAAACTTGAATTTAATAACCGATCAATCAAAATGGCTGGGGCTCACAGTAAAACGCTCTGAGCAAACTGCACCCGATCAAGCAATCGTTGAGTTTATTGCACGTTATAAAGTGAATGGTAAAGCGCAGCGCCTTCATGAAATCAGTCGTTTTAAATGCATTGATAAACAATGGTACTATCTAGATGGCCATATTTTGTAAGACATTGCCGTCTTTTTATGAATTTATAGTTTTACTTCAGAACGACGGGCCTGTTCGGTAATTCGTTGGCCCCACTAGGATGTATTGGCGGAAAGAAAGTCTGCAATTGCTGCGTGATCGCCTCAATTCCCGTTAATATTCCCTGCTCAAACTGACCTTGACGAAAAGCAGCTTCCATCTCTTGGCAAATGCGCTCCCAGCCTACTTGACCGACTTTAGCATGAATACCGCGATCGGCAATGATTTCTACATCGCGGTCCGCCATGAGTAAATAAATGAGGACGCCATTGTTGAGCTCGGTATCCCATACTCGCAGCATTGAAAAAACATCGATGGCTCGTTCCCGTGCAGACTTATCTCTCAACAGTGATGACAAATCCAATGCTGCTTCAACAGCAAATAAAATCTCCCCGGCGTGTCGATGTTCTGAAGACTTGATCGATTGCTCAATAGAGTCGAGTAAAACTGTAGGAAAGGCACGCCGAACGCTAAACTGCCCTGTCATGA
>SSFW01000170.1 GCA_008015595.1 Nitrosomonas sp.
TCCCAGAATTGAGCAATATGAAGTGCAGCGTTAAATGTCGTGGGGGAATTCCGACCGCCGCGTGTACCATCATGACCGGGTGAAGTAGGTTGACTATCAACACCAAAATTGTTTAATTGATGGCAAGAATTGCAAGAAATCGTATCATTGATCGAAAGACGTGGATCAAGATATAGCTTTTTACCAAGCGCAATCAGCGCTGCATTTTTCTTTTCATCGATGATTGATGCGGGAAGCGGTTCGAAGAAATGCTTTAATGTAGCGCTATCTAATTTATGGTGTCCGCCATGCATCATCATACCGCCCATACCATGATGGCCATCACCATGACCTTGCATATCACCCTGCTGGGTAGCTTTTTTTTGTGATTCACTTTGATGATCGTGCCCACTTTGTGCATAAGCATAAGAACTTACTATGAGCACTAAGCATAATATTACTCTCATACAGCCTCCAAGAAATTAACGTTAGTAATTTGACTGGTCACATACTCAAATTATTTTATGGATTCTAAAAGTTAGAATGAGTAGTTTACAACTGAAGATCATATCAAATTAATCTTGTAATGACTTAACATGATTTCGATAATGGAGAATCAATTTTTTTATTGCTTAAATCACTTTATCTTGAGAATTTCCGAGGTGATTTAAGTTGTTATGTATGTGGTTGGCTAGTTATTGATAAATTTCTGTGGCGAGGCGTAATAATTGTGAGCTTAAATTTAAGCCAGCTTTTTTTGCCATCATTAAATTAGCTTCAAAGGTGACTTTCTCATTATTGACATTCATATTTAGTATCACGCCTTGATGGCAGGCGCCCGGACTGTCAGCTATGGTTAAGACTGGATTGTCTTTGACTGTAGCAATAACATCGGTTAAGTTAGAAATCATAGGACGCGAGATAAAAACAAGCTGACACTGATCAAGTTGGCTCACATTATCGATTCTATGAATGTCGATCGTGCGCTCATTAATTTTTTTACTTTTCATTAAAAAATTAATGTCCTGGCCAAAAGGATTATCGCCATAAATGCACAGATTAAATTTATCGATATCGCTACCAGGCCAGGAGGTAAATATCGCGAAGTTATACAAAAAGAGGGCTTTTAAGCCATATTCCGATACTTCATCAGCTTGCAAAGGCTTGGGTAGAATAGCGCTTATGCCAATGAGCAATAAGTAAAGGATTGCACTTGGTTTTTTATGTGAAAACAAGCTGCCTAAGTTGTGAAAATATTGCATTAGTAACTTGAGCATTGCTTTCACAATGGATTTGATCAGAATCGCCAAGTAACTTTACCAAATACACCGCGTTGAATCTGCACCGGCATGGTTTGAATGACTTCGGGGGAAAATTCCTGATGGTGTGATTGCAATAAATTCTGTCCAACCATGGTTAATTCCGTATCTGGTCTTGGCCGCCACGATAATCGTAAATCCAACGTTTGGTAACTTTTTATTTCCAAACCAGGTAATTTATCAATGTGTCGGAAGAACGCATCCAGCTCAATATTCTTGGTTAAATCAAGTTGTGTGCGGAGTGTAAATTGATGTTTGGGATCTTCGCCGGATTCCGACTCATGATCTGCAGGCACATGATTTCTTACTTGTAAGTGACTATAGCTTGGCATGAAGCGTAGCTTATCAAAGGCACGCCATTCTCCATAAATCTCAAATCCAAAGATTTGAGTCTTGCGTTGATTGGTAAGTTGAATTGTTTCTGCGGTTGTTTCTCGTTCGCTGGTAGAATTATTATAGTCATTGAAAAAACCTGCGATGTCGACTGATAAATTTGAAGTAACTTGACGTCGATAGCCCGTTTCAAATCCCCATAGTGTTTCTGCAAGCAGATGAGGATTACTGATCAAACGAATAAATTCGGCGCCGCTTCTGATGAGTTGGTTGCCCTCGCGTTCAAAGCGTGAGGGTAAACGGATCGAACGTGTTGCGGATAACCACACAGATTGCTTGTCATCTGGCGTCCATAATAGTCTAGCATTCGGTAAGAAATTCGAGTGTGCGTAAGTGTTATCAAGAAATTTAATTCCTGTGGTGAGTTTTAGCCGATCTTCAAATAGCGGTATGTCGGTTTGCATGAAGACATTGCCAGTCTGTAAGTTACGTTTTGCTGGATCGAAGGAAATCGGTAAGTTAATTCCCAAATGATCGGTAGTCCAGCGATAGCCTCCTCCCCAAATCAGATCCGGCTGGAATGGAATATAAGGAATTTGTAATGGAAAACGGTGCTGGAAATCGATGTCAACGGTTTGTCTGGTTTCCCGAAAAGACAATTCATTGCGAGATGTGCGATCATAATAAACTTGTAGTGCCGTATTTGAACGCTCTCCAGTCGTTCGCTGCCAGCGCATTAATGCATGCCCACCAGCGAGATTGGCATCTTCAGGGCGCATAATGACTGACTCAGGTTCAGTAGAGTTGAGAAGCATGGTATTCTGGCCAGCCTTTCCAGCATAGTATTGAGCTTGAAAGGTAACGGCATTATTGGTATTGATATCCCAATCAGCCCGAAAACCGAGGGTTCCCATGCGCCAACTGTCGTTTGTACCGCTTGCACTGAAGCTGTTATCACGGGTAAATCCCTTAGCATAAAAACGGTAAAAAAGATTTTCCCCCACACGTCCACCATGGCGGAAAGTAGCGAACCCTCGCTCTTCACTACCACCCCCAGTGGTGATTAAATTGCCTTGAGTCGCTTTGGTATGCTTGGTGATGATATTAATGGCACCGTTGACAGCGTTAGCGCCCCAAATTGTTCCGCCAGGTCCTCGAATGACTTCGATGCGATCAATATCTTCCAAGGGTAGATCGAGCGTTTCCCAAAATGTACCCGCAAACAACGGTGAATAAACAGTACGTCCATCGATCATAACGAGGAGATCGTCAGCAAAGCGGCCACTATAACCACGAGAAGTAACTGACCATTTGTTGGAATCAATCCGCGCTACCGATAAACCCGGTGCCATGCGCAATAATTCAGGAATGCTATTGGCGCTGGAGCGGCGGATATCTTCTTGAGAAATCACAAAAACCGCAGCGGCTGTTTCTTGCAATGTTTGCGGTTTCCGGAAAACAGTAGAAATTTTGACATTCATCAATTCCTCAAGCGAGGCATTCATTAAATCTTGTCTAATCGGATTATTCTGTGTAGCAAATGCAGGATTGATAAAAGGCGCTAACAACAGAAAAAGTGATAACTGCCAATGTGTTTTACTGGTACAGATGGGTTTTCGATACGAGGTAACTACCATGGTCACAAAAATTCCTTTACTGCTTGGTATAGAAAATCATTGAGCATACAAGCAATGATTTTCCCATAGCCAGTCTCAATTCAAAGACTTAAATTAGCGATAACTTGAGGTTTTTTTGATTGGAAGAATGGGGTTGATGCTGATATGTTTAACTCCAGATTTCTATGAGTGGCGTGCAAAATCATGTAGAGACTCAGGCATTTTGTTTTTCAAATAATTGTGCGATATGTTTGATGAGCTGGCGGGCGAGTTCGGTTTTTGAGGCCTGGGGTAAAACATGTTTACCGTCATCATCGAACAAGATTAACGTACTTTCGTCAGCCCCCATCGCTTGTTGGGCAAGATTTGCTACGATCAAGGGTAATCGCTTTTGTTGTCGTTTCTTTTGAGCATATTGATCGAGTTTTTCCGTTTCTGCTGCAAAACCAACGCAAAACGGTGGTTTTTTTAAGTGAGCCACATAGTGAAGGATATCGGGATTAGGAACTAACTCAAGCGTTAATGGCTGGTTGGCTTTCTTTATTTTTTGTGGCTGGTACGTTTGGGGGCGATAATCTGCAACGGCTGCGACACTGATAAAGATATCGCAGTTGCTTACTTCTTTTTTAACAGCCGCTAACATTTGTGCTGCACTGGTAATACTGATGAATTTTTGTACCGATGGCTTGGGTAAATGAACCGGCCCTGCGATGAGGGTAACTGTAGCACCTGCATTGCTGGCTGCGTTTGCGATTGCATAGCCCATCTTACCCGAACTCAAATTGATGATACCGCGCACGGCATCGATGGCTTCATACGTTGGGCCTGCGGTAATTAGAACTTTTTTTCCATCGAACCATTTAGGCTCAAAGAAACCCTGTAAAGCGTGTTGTAATTGCTCTGGTTCAAGCATACGCCCCAGTCCATTTTCACCACAGGCTTGATCACCACTAGCAGGGCCCCAGATGGTTATCTGATCCGCTCGCAAGGTATTGAGATTACGCTGTGTCGCTGGGTTTTCAAACATCTGCTTATTCATGGCTGGCGCGATGATCAAAGGGCAATCCCGCGCTAAGCAAAGTGTAGAAAGCAAATCATCGGCGACACCGTGTGCGAGTTTCGTGATGAAATTAGCACTGGTCGGTGCGATGAGTATCGCATCACTACTGCGGGATAATCCGATATGAGCCATGGAATTTTGCAGAGAATCTCCCCAAAGTTCGGTGTAAACCGGATTTCCTGTTAACGCATGGAGGGTTTCTGGCCCTATGAATCGGCAGGCGGCTTGGGTCATCACCGTTTGAATGATGGCTCCTTCTTTGACTAAAAGCCGAGCGAGTTCAGCAGCTTTGTACGCTGCAATACCTCCCGTTATGCCGAGTATCAGTTTTTTACCGGTGAGCGCGCTGATCGAATCCATCCTGCTTACAAATTAACAAATTGAGATTGGTTATGACATAGCCTTAATAATACAACGATTGATCATATTACGATGATTTTTGACTTTATGTAGTTTTATTTGAAATGACCGTTTACATGGCTCATGGTTAACGCGATGGAGAAATATGATGGCAATTAGTGACTGGCCTGAGCTAGAACGTCCCCGTGAAAAATTACTGCACTATGGACCCGCTAGTCTTTCTGATTCAGAATTACTCGCTATTTTCTTACGCACTGGTATTACTGGAAAGAGTGCCGTTGATCTTGCAAGAGAACTGCTGACTCATTTCGGGAGTTTGACCGAGCTATTTAGCGCAGATCAGCGATCATTTTGTCAAATACCAGGATTGGGTGTAGCCAAATACGTACAACTCAAAGCAACGCTGGAAATGGCGCAGCGTGCACTCGAAACGGGTTTAAAGCGCGGCGATATCATGACTTCTCCGCAGCAAGTGCGGCAATTTTTGCGACTTAGCTTGGTCCATCGTCAACATGAAGTGTTTATGGGACTCTTTTTAGATGCCAGAAATCGCATTATCCAAAGTGAAGAATTATTTAGTGGAACACTGACAGAAACGAGTGTTTATGCGCGAGAAGTCATTAAACGTGCGTTATTTCACAATGCTGCAGCCATCATTTTTGCGCATAATCATCCTTCAGGACATGCCGAACCGAGTCAAGCAGATGAAGTACTGACTCAATCTTTGAAACAAGCACTTGCCTATGTGGAAGTCAAAGTGCTGGATCACTTTATTGTCGGTTCAGAAGGCATTACTTCATTTGCAGAACGGGGCTTGCTTTGAAGTTAATGGGTAGTGAGCGATGTGCGTGGTAAGCGGAAAAGGGTATTAAAGTTATCCGTTGTTGCAGCCGCGATTTCGTCGAGGCTTGTTTCGCGGAGTTTGGCAATTTCTTCAGCCACATGTTTAACAAATGCAGGTTGATTGGTTTTTCCACGGAGTGGAACGGGTGCAAGATAGGGCGAATCTGTTTCGATCAACATGCAATTTAAGAACACTTTAAGAACAAATTCTTTCAAAATAAAGAAAAATATAA
>SSFW01000104.1 GCA_008015595.1 Nitrosomonas sp.
GTTCCGATGCATTACTCACCCGTTCGCCACTCGCCACCAGGGTTGCCCCCGTGCTGCCGTTCGACTTGCATGTGTAAAGCATGCCGCCAGCGTTCAATCTGAGCCAGGATCAAACTCTTCAGTTTAATTACTCATATATTTACAATATTAATTACTTATATTGCTATCAAGCGCCTACAATTTATTGGTTATTAAATTTTAAAGAACTTATCGCTTTCAAAATTACTTACTGCGCGATTGAAGATGTGCATTATACAAGCATTTTCATTTTGGTCAAGCTTTATTGTAAAAAATGTAGCGAGCAAATAAACTGTCCTGGTTTGTAGCACATGATCTGTCCGGTTTTATAAGAAATCCGAGGAGGATTTCAAATGAAACGGACGGAGTGGCTACAGGAGACCAGGAAGATGAGATTTGAAGAAGCGTATGAAGACTATAGAAGGGGGAGTTTGACGCAGGCGGAAGCGGCATTGTTATTGGGAGTATGTGATCGCACATTCCGGCGCTATATGAACCGATATGACGAGGGTGGTCTGGATGCGCTGCTGGATAAACGGCTCGTTCAGATATCGCACCGTCGGGCACCGGTGGATGAAATAATGCGAACAGTAGATCTATATCGTGACCGCCACCTGGGTTGGAACGCTAAGCACTTTTATGCGTGGTACCGGAAAGAGAGCGGTACGCGCAGCTACACATGGGTTAAAAGCCGGTTGCAAGAAGCCGGGTTGATTGAACGCGCCAAGAAGCGTGAACGTGCGCCGCTGGTAGGAATGATGATTCATCAAGATGGTAGTACGCATGAATGGATTACTGGGGAGAAATGGGATTTGATCGTCACGATGGATGACGCCACCAGTGAGCATTACTCGATGTTCTTCGTTGAGGAAGAAGGCACAGCCAGCAGCTTTCAAGGTGTACAAGAAATCATTGAGGAACAGGGGTTGTTTGCATCGTTTTACTCGGATCGCGGCAGTCATTACTGGCACACACCGGAAGCGGGCGGCAAAGTAGACAAACAGAACCTTACCCAGTTTGGCCAGGCCCTGAAGCGACTGGGAATCGAAATGATCGCAGCCTATTCACCCGAAGCGCGTGGACGCAGTGAGCGCATGTTTCGCACACACCAGGAGCGATTACCCAAGGAACTGGCGCTGGCCGGTATTACCCATATGGCTGCAGCCAATCGATACTTGAAAGAAATCTATATGCCTGCCTTCAATGCCGAGTTTATGCAGTCGGCAAGCGAGGAAGGCAGTGCTTTTGTACCCTAGATCGGTGGACAGCTTGCCGACATCCTCTGTGAACGGCATGAACGCGTCGTAGGCCACGATAACTGCGTTAGCTTTGAAGGCCTGAAACTACAAATCCCAGCAGATCGTCACCGCTGTCATTATGTGAAAGCCAGAGTGACTGTACTACGCTATCCAAACAGACAAATGGCAATCTTGCACGGACCAAGGAGGCTTGCCACCTACGATGCGCTTGGTAAGGAAATAAAACTAAACAACACAGTTTCGCGTAAATCCGCCGCGACAACTGCGCAATGAATAAAGTGACAATTCAATGCGGTTCAAAGCGGACAATTTATTTGCTACAAAACCGGACAGTTCTATTTGTTGCTAACAGCTTTATTGTAAAAAATGTAGAGAATCGATGGATCAGTAAAAATAATATGGCTTTAGACTAATGGATTTAGTCTGCTAGTCTAAAACCATATTATTACTAATATTTAACTCGCACTCGATAAATAAACGTCGCTTCACCCTCCGCTGAAACTGGAATCTTCCACTCAACAGTGTTAGCAGATATTTTTTTATGTTTTATAGATTCAGAAACAATTACCCAATCACCTGGAATTGGTTCCTGAACCTGCACAACGACTGACTCTTTCTTAGCATTTCTAATCGTAATTTGATATGCCGTTTCAAAAATACTTGTTTGATGTATCGAACCTGCAATCTGTTGAAAATCAGTTTGTATCTTATCAGCAGTTATATCAAATACACTTCCCAGTTTTAGTTTAATCTGTTCGTTTTTCGGAGTATGGTCAATTTGATCTTCGCCAATAAACTGACTATAACCTTGCATATCTTTCTTATAAACACGAACGATTCCCTTTGGCAACGGAATACCGAGCTGTTCACCTTTATTATCAAAGCTAATTAATACACTTATTTTGAGCTTTTGGCCAAGCACCCCATATTTTCCCGAGTAATAGTAATCTGCACCTTGAAGGAAAAATATTTTATTAACTGGAATTTGACTAGCAGACATGAGAGCCACTTGCTTAGTTTGATTTTCTGCCAGCGTTGTTGGACGTTGAAGTGTATAAAGATGGTACTCAAAAAGTGATTCTTCTTTCATCTGAGCAGCATCAGCCATTTCTACCGACATAGCTGTCATCTTTCTACCAATACGTTGTTCAGATTGAATTTGATTAACATCCCCAGCAACCAATTGTAATCTAGCCTGAGGATACGCCACCCCGCTTTGATTGGTTAGCGTCACTAATCCATTTAAATCGAGCTTATTATCATTTTCACTGAGGACCGCAACATAATCGGCACGCCAAGAAAGACCACCCGTCAAGTACGAGAGCTCAAGTTCATGCTTACCCGATTCTGGGCTATGCAGCAATAGTAATAAAGTATGTTTATCACGCAAATTTTCTGGCACACCTGGAAATACCATTCGTCCAGGCGCACCCGTTTCAATACGATTATTAAATTTGAGAACAATTCCCTCATTGGTTGAGAGAACGACCGCCGTTTCATTTGTTTCTGTGCCAGTAGCCAAATTAGTCCGGACCACAGTAATTTCTTTTCCTACATGTTTCTCTAACAGTTTTTGTGGCGTCAGCAGGTCAAAATCAAAATTTTGCTCAAAAACATGAAAACCAGATTGAGATGTTTGATTACGGAGTAAAGCGGTTTCAGGATGAATTAGTGCGGAAACTTCACGCCAGGCGAGCTGATTAATGTTTTGACTTAACTCAACATTACGAGAATCCTTAATTAAGGCCAGATTTTCGTTATAAATCGTAACTGTAATACTTTTTTGATCCTGGCTCGTTGTGATTTTTTCCGATGCCTGTAGTGATACATTACCCAAAAGCATACTCATACTAAAAACTATTGCAAAGACCGTTTCAATTCGTACCTTTTCGGTAATATCAGGAAAATATTTTTCCCCGGTTATCTTCCTCCAATTCCTCATCGCTTGCAGAGCTGTCATTGTCATTGGTCGTGCTCTCAGAGTCTAATTCAGTTTGCCATCCGAAATCTATTTCGTTTATTTCAACATATTCAACCAACTCTGTCGAATCTTCGATTGGACTATCTGCTAAATCCTGGATATCTGCACGAAATTCCTCATCATACTCATTTTCATCGGAAAGTTCTGATGACTCTTCCTCTTCATATTGTTCAATTAATGGAGAACCAACATAATCCTCTTGAGAGAAAGTAGCCTGTTCTTCAGTCGTTTCTTCTGCTGATTGGTTATTACGAATTATTTCTGTTTCTGCAAGATCTTGTTGAATTTGCTGTGAGGCTTGTGCAATTGCACGTTGATCCGCTTTCGTGCGTGCATCGGCCGCTTCTTTTGCCATGGCTTCTACAGCTTCTCTTGCGATAGCTTGTTCAATCGCAAGCGCATCACTTTCAATTCTAGCTTGAATTGCATTAAGCGCTGAAGTCTCAGCCTGAACTCTAGCAAACGTTGTTGAAGCAGCTATTTCTGTTGCTTTCAATTTTTCTTCTGTTTTAACCGCAGCAACAATTCTGGCCTGCGCGATCTTGGATGCTAATTCTGTCATTCTTTGCTCATTCTCAATGCGAGAAGTAATAGAAATTTTTGCTTGCACGATTGCATCATGCCGTTTACGAGCATCCGCCGCTAACCGTGCCTCTATCTCTGCCAGTTCAATTGCAGCTTCAGCAGCAAGCTTATCCACTTTAGCTCTATCTTCTACTTCAGCTGCTGCTTTCGCCTCTGCGGCCATTCTTTCTTCCGCAGCCTGTTTCGCTGTCGCTTCCGCTATCGCTCGCTCACGTGATTTTTTGATTGCCTCCGCTTGCGCTTTGATACGCTCCTTCGTTGCTTCAACTGCAGCATTATCAGAATTCATTTTGGCACTAAGTGTTGCTACCTCTTGCTGTTCCGCTTGAGCACGGCTCTCTGCTGAAAATTGAGCTTCCTTCTCCGCTGCAATTTTTTGATTAATTTCTTCCAATAGCCGTGCTTCAGCTTGAGCACGAGAAATTGCAATAGCTTCAGCTTCCAACTGAGCTCTTGCGGTCGCTTCCGCATTTGCTGCGGCAGATTTATCAGCTTCAGCTCGTGCAATTGCTGCCTCTGCTGCCTTTGCATCAGCTTCTGCACGTAATTCTGCTGCAGTTTTAGCATTTAACTCAGCGTCGATCTTTGCCTGAGTTACTTGCTCAGCTTGAATTTCAGCATACAGTTTTGCTTCTTCAGCCTCTCTCGATTTAGTTTCAGCTGTCAAATGTTCTTGCGCTTTTGCAAGTGCTTTTGCTTCAACTTCTGCACGCAAGCGTACTTCATCCAATATTTGACGTTCAGTCTCTGTTTTAGCATGCGCCAATGCTAATAACTTTTCTTCTTCTTGAATTTTTACTCTAGCCATCGCGGCTGCTTTAGCTTCTGCTTCAGTTGCAGAAAGTGCTAATAATCTCGCTTCTTCCTCAATTTTTCTTCTTACGATTGCGGCTTCGATCGCTCTCTCTTCAGCTTCTTCTTTTGCTTTAATTTGATCAAGGATCAGTGCTTCTTCTTTTGCTCGAACACGTGTTTTCTCAGCAATAAGTGTTTCAGCTTGAACTTTTGCTCGGAGCGTAGCAACAATCTCTTTCTCCGCTTTGATTCCATCTTCAATAGTTTGTCGTAATTTTGCTTCAAGCTCTTTACGCGCTTGAGCTTCTTTGCTAGCAAGCGCTTCAGCTTTTGCTCTGGCACGCGCTTCTTCTGTTGCAGCTGTTTCTGCTTTAATTCTGAGCTCAGCAGCTAATCGTGCGCTGGCTTCTGCACGAGCTCTAGCCTCAGCTGCGACGGAAGCTTTAGCATCAGCTTCAATTCGTTTTTTTGCTTCCTGAAAAGCAGTCTCAGCACTCAACTGGGGAGGTATACTATTCCCTGCTGATAATAATTCATAATTTTCTGAATCAACAGAATGCTTATAGGTTAGGCCTCCATTAAGCTTTTCACTCGGATTAAGCAAAACAACGTTTGAATCAGAATCTGAGTCAACATGAGGAGATTGAATATTTAGGATAGACTTCATCAAACGAGATTTAAATGTCATGGCAGCTCACCGCACAAAAAGTGGAATGTTTATCAAATACTTAGGAAGTAATGCACGATTAAATTAAATACTTAAGTATTACAGTATCAATTTCTTTAGCAAAACAATTGTTAGAAGAAAGGGGGAAATACTATCTGTTTACAAAATTAACTTTCCTAAAACCACGCCTAACGCTATTCAGTGGGCGATGGCTCTATAGTTGACGGCGTTATTATTTCCAGCATGATCTGCAATCCATTCTGGAACATCTGCTCAAGGATAGGTAAATAATAAGGCAATACCAACGACATCATCGCTAAACCAATTGCTAACGTTAGTGGAAAACCAACCGCAAAAATATTCAACTGTGGAGCAGCTCTCGTCAGAATGCCTAATGCCAAGTTTGCAATGAGTAGTGTCGTTAAGATCGGGAGTGATAATTTCATCCCGAGTAAAAATATTTCACTTCCCCAGTTTGCCAAAATGCTGAATGATAGCGAAGGCATGCCCGCTGTCCCTATTGGTAAAACGCTAAAACTTTGTGCAAGAATGGCAATCATTTGCAAGTGACCATCAATTGCAAGAAAAACCAAGAGGGCAATCAACCCTAAAAATCGCCCTATCAATTGAACTTGACCCGAGTTCTGTGGATCGAAAAAAAGGGCAAAGCCCAGCCCCATCTGCAAGCCGATTATTTCACCCGCCATCTCGATCGCAACAAAGATAACTCGCATAGCAAAACCCATTGCTAAGCCAATAACAATTTGCTGCATCAAGATCAAGAAACCAATTTCAGAACCTGGATCTACCGAAGGCAACGTTTGTAAGGTTGGAACGATGGTCAGAGTCAATAGGAGTGCAAAACCTATTTTGACTTGTATCGGAATACTGCGATGACTGAGAATGGGGGCACTTGAGATAAATGCAAGAATTCTGCTAAGTGGCCAGAAAAAACTAGCTAATAACGTGCTGAGCTCGGCATAAGTGAAGCTGATCATGGCCTGAATCAGTAATTGTAATAGCTTCTACAACTAACCCGTCGTCAGCCAAGGGATATTAGCATACAATCTTTGCACGTAATCCATCATAATACTCAGCATCCAGGGTCCCGCTAATACCATCACTGCAAACATAATCAAAAGTTTAGGAATGAACGATAGCGTCATTTCATTAATTTGCGTCGCTGCCTGAAAAATGCTTACGATCAAACCTGTTACCAAAGCTGCAAGTAATAGCGGCGCAGAAACCATAAATGTAATTTCTAGCGCATGTCTGCCGATAGTAATTGCGCTTTCTGGACTCATTGCATAATTCCTTTAAGTGTAAAAACTTTGTGTCAGCGAACCGATTAGTAAATGCCAACCATCTACCAACACAAACAACATTAATTTAAATGGAAGTGAAATGATCATGGGCGATAACATCATCATCCCCATTGCCATCAACACGCTAGCTACAACCATATCAATAATTAGAAACGGTATAAAAACAATGAAACCGATTTGAAAAGCAGTTTTAAGTTCACTCGTTATATACGCTGGGACCAAAATCTTTAATGGAACCTGATCGCGGCTTTCAATTTCCTCGCTATTCGATATTTGTGTAAATAATGCCAAATCTGCTTCTCTTGTTTGGCGGAGCATAAAAGCTTTTAAGGGTACACTCGCTTTTTCACCGGCTTCAAATAGATTAATTTTATCCTGTGAAAAAGGCACATACGCTTCGCTATAAACTCGATCAATGACAGGCGACATCACAAACAACGTAAGAAATAACGTTAACCCGATTAAAACTTGGTTAGGCGGTGAAGATTGCGTACCAAGTGCAAGCCGTAGCAAGGATAATACGATGATGATCCGCGTAAAACTCGACATCATCAGGATGAGCGCAGGTATAAATGTTAAAGTCGTGAATAGAAGAAGCGTCTGGATACTTAATGTATAGGCGGTTCCACCATTCTGAGTCGGTGTGCTGGTAAATGCTGGAAAATTTGATTGCTGTGCATAAACAGGTAAAACCATCAGGCAAAGCGTGATTAACAATAAAAACAATAACGATCGGTGCCAGGTAATGATTGCTTGTCTTTTATCA
The DNA here is from genome assembly GCA_008015595.1 of Nitrosomonas sp. GTDB lineage: Bacteria > Pseudomonadota > Gammaproteobacteria > Burkholderiales > Nitrosomonadaceae > Nitrosomonas. The sequence continues at coordinate 7,397 of SSFW01000104.1, forward strand.
GTCATTATTTTCACCCATTCACAATACGATGATTATTCATCTTGTTACTTTTTAATATTTTTTTGTAGCTGTGCAAAAAAATCATTCGTTCCCTCAGTACTTAACTGCTCACTCCCTGTGCTACTAGCTATCTTCTCAATTTGATGTAGAAGATTAATATGCCCTGGCGCAACACCAAGAACGAACCAAGCATTTGCAATTTCAACGATGACGATCCGCTCTCGTTGCCCAACAGCTGCAGCGGCCACAACTTTAATTAAATTGGATTGATTACCAGGCCCTATTCCAAAACGCTTAAGTAACCAAGCGATTACTCCAATGACAGCCAATACCAACAATAGGGCCAAGAACATATGTAGCACACTGCTTCCTGTTATGAGCGATGGCATAGCAGCTACCTCAGACTTAGCAACCTCTTCCGCTCGAAGTGGTACTTGCAAATTCATTATGAAAAAGAGTAGTAAGAAATGAACTTTTAGCATTATCGATTAAGCTTCCGAATTCGTTCGCTTGGAGTAATGATATCGGTTAAGCGGATACCAAATTTTTCATTGACCACGACGATCTCACCCTGGGCAATTAGGCAACCATTCACCAAAACATCCATTGGTTCACCTGCCATTCCATCTAACTCAACGATTGAGCCTTGCGCTAGTTGTAATAAATTTCGGATTGCAATTCTTGTTCGCCCGAGCTCAACAGTTAGTTGAACTGGTATATCAAGAATAATATCAATATCATTCTTGGCGTTATTTAACACATTGTCTTTTGAAAACTGTTCAAAAACGGGTGTTGATGCTGTTAGCGTGTCGCTAGATATTGATTGATGGCTACTCTCAGGAACCGCTGCAGACTCTGGCACTGTGGATGACTGTTCTTCCATAGCTTGTGCCCAATCATCAGTTTCAATTGGCTTTTCTGTTTGTTCTGTTTCACTCATAACTTACTCCGTAGAATTTTCAGAATGGGAAAGAATCGATTTAACTTTCAATGCATATTGCCCATTAAGAACACCATATTGACATTCCAATAATGGCACACCATCAGCAAGAGCAGTAACAGTGTCGGGAATATCCAATGCAACAACATCTCCTTCCTGCATATTTAGAATCTGATTCAGGGTAATCTTCGCATGCCCAATATTTGCGATTAGCTCTACCTCAGCACTTTGTACCTGCTTGGTTAATGACCTGACCCACCGTTTATCGAGCTCTAATTGATCACCCTGTAAAGTACTACTCAGTGTGTCGCGAATGGGTTCAAGCATCGTGTAAGGAATGCAAGTATGAAATTCACCCCCTGTTCCACCGATGTCGACCGTAAATGTGGTTGCGATAACAATTTCACCCGGGGTAGCAATGCTTGCAAACTGGGGATTCATTTCTGTGCGTACTTGTTCAACATCAATGGGATATACTGATTTCCAAGATTTTTGGTAGTCTTCATA
>SSFW01000109.1 GCA_008015595.1 Nitrosomonas sp.
ATTTCCTCAGCTACGATGGCAAAGAACCTGTTCCGGAACAGATCCACGCCTATCTCTCCCCCAACTGGAAAGAGCTGCGCAACCTGCCCAAGGATGATCCAACCCTGGTCGCCAAGGCCCGGGACCGCTGGTACGTGCCCGATCCCAACAAGGCGGGCGACTTGGAGAAGCTGCGCGAGAAGGCGCTACTCAAGGAGTTCGAGGAATACAAGGATGTCAAAAAGAAACTCAAGGTCTTCCGCCTGGAGGCAGTCCGTGCCGGATTCAAGAAAGCCTGGCAGGAACGCGACTACGCCGTCATCGTCACCGTGGCCGACAAGATCCCCAACAACGTCCTCGAAGAAGATCCAAAACTACTGATGTGGTACGACCAGGCGGTCACAAGAATGGGAGGGGAATAACCTATGATTACCAAATGGAAGGTCTTCAACTTTAAATCGATTCGCGAAGAAACCGAGCTGGATCTCGGCCCCCTTACGATCTTTGCTGGAGCAAATAGCAGCGGTAAGAGCACCTTTATCCAGTCGGTACTTCTTGTTGCGCAGTCCTTGGCGCATAAAGTTGGCTCAAGATCTGTCGTGTTGAACGGTGCACTCACCAGTCTAGGCCAGTTTGATGATCTAAAATCGAACGGTGGAGAGTCGGATCAAATCACCATCAAATGCACGTGCCGACCACTACCAGATCAGGAAGCCGTAATTCCAAGACGGTCTCAATTTGCTCCTCGTGGTAGTGGTATTTATTATGGATCGCGTTCCAACCAGATTCAAGAGATCACCTGTGAGATGACTTTTGACGCTGAGTCCTCAAGTTCACAACGTGATCTGTTTCAAATACAACCTCGGCTTTTTGCCACTCAGTTATCCTGCCTTTCCAGAGACGAGGACAACGTCGATCAGAAAGCCAATATTTCAATTCACCATTCAAGCAAAGCTATCTCAGAAATTGAGGGAGCTGATAGTATAAGTGAAATCGACGATCAGTTAAGGGCCAGTTTGGCCTACGCGGTGGAGCTCGATGAAAACTCTATGACCGAGGTAAAGGAGGATTTCAGGTCCGCCAAACCCATCGGATGCATACTCAGACATTTTCTCCCCGAGAGAATTATTTACGCGATAGATACGATCGAAGAAGATGCGAACGCTATCACCATGGCACTCCAGGATGACGGACGTCGAACTGGTGGGCTGCGTCGCAGCATGGGAAGAGAGATTATTCTTTCTGAAGAGATCATTGCCGTCTTGCGCGAAATCCTCCAAGGCACAATTGATTTCGACCAGACATTCAAAGACAAATACTGGCAAGAGTCACTATTCGGTTCCGAATCCGAAACGCTCACTTTCAGAGCTTGGCATGAGAGACTGCGTGGGTTGCCTCGTGAAGAACGCTTGAAGGTACAACAGGTACTGCGCGAGCACGAGAATCTCTTTGGCCGCATTCACTCGGCTATGAGGACATCGGCAGCACCGAAGTCAGAGACGCATGCATTAGTCCAGGCCCGTTCACCTCGTTTGATTACCGAAGCTACCTGGTATCTGGATAATTTCTTTGCATCGTCTCTCAAATATCTCGGGCCATTGAGGGACGCGCCCAAGCCTTTATACCCACTCGCGCCAGCAGCTGATCCATATGATGTTGGTTTGCGCGGTGAACATACGGCGTCCATTCTTGAATTACACAAAAACAAAAAAATCCGATACATCCCGTCAGCAAACTTCAAATCTCCGGTAATTGACCGGAAGATGGTTACCAGAACACTCGAATCTGCAGTGATCGACTGGCTCCAATATCTGGGTGTGGCCAGCTCAGTAAAAAGTCGGGACATGGGGAAACTGGGGCATGAATTAAAGGTAGGGCTTTCTAATTCGGATAGCACGTACGATCTCACGCATGTGGGCGTAGGTGTCAGCCAGGTTTTGCCAATTCTCGTCATGTGCCTTCTCGCTGACACAGACTCTACACTCGTTTTTGAGCAGCCGGAGCTGCATCTTCATCCGAAGGTTCAGACCCTGCTCGGCGACTTTTTCCTTTCGATGGCGCTATGCAACAAGCAGTGCATTGTTGAAACCCACAGCGAATATTTCATCGATCGCCTCCGTTTCCGAATTGCAGCGGCATCACCCGAGAAGGAGCTCAACAGCCAGGCCAAGATTTACTTCGTGGAAAAACCGTCGCAGAGTTCAGCTTTCCGAGAGGTGGTGATTAACGAGTACGGAGCCATCTCAGACTGGCCGGAAGGGTTCTTTGATCAGTCTCAACAGCAGGCCGAGGAAATCCTGAGAGCTGCGGCGATGAAGCGGAAAGCAAGCCGGAAGAATAAAGATGCATAGCCTGCCCAGCGTAACAATTGACGCAGGTGTGCTCGCTGTTCCCCATGTTAATTGCGCCAAGGATGATGCTTTTCAGTACGTGGACACGCTACTGGACTGGAGCAAGTTGCTTGATGAGCCCTGGGTGGCCATTTACATGAGCGAGCGGGCTTCTGAGGCTTTGATTGATGAAGAGCTTTTCCCTCTTAGAAAACACCTCCGCGAGCTCTTCAATAGACATGGAATTGTGGAATACAGCGTAAATGACATCGCTACTGTCGCGGAAAAGCTGCTGTCGCTTACCCCTTCCTTTGAAACCTATTATCGGGTCAAGGATGTCTTGTCGGAGCATTTGGAAACAGATCCCGATGTTATTCGGCTTACAACGCATGACGGTCTCCAGTCCGATCTTGCCCGATGCATCACGTTGATTGCTGTCCTGCGCAAGCACTGCTCCCAACCTCTTGGTGGCCACTCGCTCATTCTGAGAGAAGCGCCCAAACAGGTAATCCAGGTAAGAGCCCATATTCACGAGCTCGAACATACCAGAGAAGATATTCCTGCCTTGCCGTGCCCGCCCGAGTTCTTTGAAGGCGATGTGTTGGTCTGTGATGATTTTCGAGGGTTGATCGAATGTCTCGATGAAACGGCCATTCTGGTTGGCGCGTCTGACGACATCGGGATTAAACTCGCTGTCCGAATCGCTCTGTTCAAATACGCCATTGCGCAAGGGGATTTCCTTGACTGGAGCGGCGTGATTGTTCCAGCCATAGGAACAAAATTCCGGGAGTTGTGCCAGCAGGTTTGTGCTGACCAAAGGGATTCTGTACCACCCAAGATACTCCGATCAATCATAGAGACTATCAAAGGATACAATCTTCCAGCCGTACACGCTTTGAGAACAGGGCCTGGCGGGGATGATCCGCAAAGAATGCGAGGCTTCGATAAGGCGCAGCGTCGCGATATTGATAGGGAATTCCATCTTCATTACTGGGAGTGCGCCAACGGGACAGTCGAATTGGCGTCAGTAGTTTATCACAACGATTTTTCAATTCCGGGATGATGTCGATGCAGGATGTATTGGCAATACAGGAGCTGTTTGACGCCCTGCAGCAAGCGCACCTCAGCTCGATTACCCGGGAAGAAGAACGTGGCATGATCTCCTTTTCGTCAAGACGGAAGGCTATCGAGCGGGTTGGTATGCCCGAGGTGCGCCAGATCATTCCGGAACTTCGGCCGCTGTTGATGATGATGCGCATCATCAAGGAAGGCGTTTAATGAATAGCTGGCGAGACGCCATCCTCAATGATTTTGTCCCCAATGTCAGCAAGCTGACCCTAGTTGCCGATCCGGACAACCTGCTGACCGAAGAGAAATTGGCATTGGAACTGCGCAGGCGCGGGTTCTACCTGATCGAGTTCAATGATCCGGTCGAATTCAGGTACGCCTATGAATCGAAATATCGCTTAACCTGGGATAGGGGTGAACATACCGATCTGGTTGTAATCCTCTGGTTGCAGGATGCCGAGTTGGAATCCTTGCCCTATGATTTGCTTCAGGTTGGAAGGAAGGTCTCCTTCAATCTCGGAGATCTTTTCCCCAGCCTGAGCTACCCGGTTATTGAGAAGCTTGACCGGAGCTTACTGGATGCACTGTATGATGCACAGCGCAAGTCGCATCTTGATCGAGTGGGCGACAACGCCACGAAGGATTTCATTCTCCGCCATGTATTTGGCATCGCCGCAGAGCTGATTGTCAATGAAGTGGAATTGCTGCGTGCTTTGCTCCGCTTGCATTACAGAAAGACTCATATCCCCCTCACGCTGTGCCAGCGACTTATCCAAGTACTCAAAAGCAATGATAGATTCAAGGCATGGCCTTTGGATGAAATTGTTCCAGATGACGAAGCGTTTTTTTCTTTTCTCCAAGAACGGTGGCCGGTGTTCCTTGCCAAACTGGGCAAGGCAGATCATGTCAGCGAGGACTCCCAGGAGTATGGTCTCAAGTATTCCGGCCCCGATCACCTGCCGTTCGACCACCAAGATATCAGGGTTTACATTGACAACATGTTCCTTGAAGGGAAGCTCACTCCAGTTGACGCTACTGAAACTGAAGTTGATGCTGATTCCTGGGTTCAAATCGGTATCGAGGCGGTAGGTGTAAATGATGAGGAGCTGCGGATTTCCGGTCTCTTTAATCTTGTTGAGAAAGAACTACCGACATCGGAATCCCGTTACTCTGATTGGACCACCTTTGCGCTGAAATGGGCCGAACTCTCATCGTTAGTTCATTGTTCGAATACTGCCCAACATCAGATCCGACTCAAGAAAGTAGGCGATGTCCTGAATGCGACATTTGCCGGATGGCTTGGTGGCCACTATGCCAGCCTGATCAATTTGCCGCCGACCAATCCGATCATGCTGCACCATGTGCCGCGTCGCATGGCTCGGGATATCGAGGATTCTGGTAGCAGCCGTGCTGCGCTGATCGTGGTCGATGGCCTTGCATTGGATCAGTGGGTGACCATCCGCCAGCTTCTGCAAAAACAGGATGCCAATCTGGTCATGCGTGAATCCGCGACCTTCGCCTGGATTCCAACGCTAACCTCGGTTTCGAGGCAATCTATTTTTTCCGGCAAGCCGCCGCTCTATTTTCCGTCATCCATCAATTCGACCAATAACGAAGAGAAGTTGTGGAAGCAATTTTGGGAAGGCCATGGCCTGTCCCGGCTCGATGTCGCTTACCAGCGCGGGCTGGGCGACGGCGATGCATCCAGCGTACTCGGAGCCGCAATCCATCCCGGTAAGACGAAGGTGGTGGGGCTGGTCGTGGACAAGGTCGACAAGATCATGCACGGCATGCAACTCGGCTCGGCCGGGATG
>SSFW01000044.1 GCA_008015595.1 Nitrosomonas sp.
ATATACACCGTCAAGAGCGTTGAGCATGGCTATGGTAGAATCAGCCCAGCCCTTGCATTGCCTTTGACAGTGCTTAGGTTAGCAGTGGGTTAGTGAATACAGCACTGACTCACTGCGAAATACATGATTTGATTATCAATCGATTTGCAGCACACGAATGATGCGCTTCTCATCAATGATTTCAAAGGTTATAACTACATCCCCATCCACCCCAATCCAGTAGCGACTGGGGTCTTCTTCGGTTGGTTGGAAGTGGGTTCTATCTGGGTCTTCAGCCAGTTCATGAAGAGCAGCCCATAGATTAGATACAAGTTGGCGCTCGATGTCGTGCATCTGAGCAACCGCTTCTTTGCTCATGTGGATTGCCCACTTCATGGTAGTAGCCCATCCTGTGTGAGCAAAGCTTCAGCCTGCTCCAACGTGTAGTATTCGCCTGCATCCATACGCTTACTAATAGCGTCGAGATCAGCTTTACGCTTGCGTTTGATGGATTGCCAAAGGGCATGAGGTACAACCACAGCAATAGGCTTGTTATACCGCTCAATAACCGACTCTCGACCAGCAGTTACATCATCGAGAATGTCCCGCATTTTTAATCTTGCTTCATCACTCTTGTATGTTTTTATCACGTTTGTCTCCATTGAGTCAATAGACTTTATGGGATTATATCACTGTATTACACTTTGTCAAGCTGCAAGATTCAGGGTTACAATTAGCCCTACATTTCCCCTTCCAGTAGGGTTACAGCCTATAGAATCCAAAGGGTTACATGGAAATTTACACACCAAAGCAGGCAGCCCAGGCGGTGGGCGTGCATGACAATACAATTCGTGGTTGGGTGCGAGAGTATGCAGCCCATCTTTCAGCCAGCGCAAACCCATCTCACGGTAAGGCTCGCCTGCTGACCTCGGCGGATGTTGCAACCCTGCAAGCGATCAAGGACTGGAAGGGTGCAGGATTGCCACCAGATGTAATATTGGAACGTCTGGCTACATTGCCTACAGAAGAGTTACAAAAGCCCTACATCGAAGCCACAGCAAGCCCTCCAATGGCACTACAACAGCCTACAACAGACAATCAGGCGTTGGTGGTTGCCATTGCTAATTTTGCCGATGTGCGCCCCCAGGTCGAGCGGGTGTTGGATGCGGTGCAGGAGCTTGACCGACGCATTGAAGAACGGGTTGCCCAGGTGAAAGAGGAAGTGAAGCAGGAGACTGATCAGAAGCTTTTGCAGTATCGGAATATGTTGATCATGCTCGGCTTATTTGCTCTCCTGCTGGGTATTGCAGTGGTTGTTTTGGTGACACAAAGATAGAATGTGTTTTACAGAGATAGATCGGAATTGGTACTATAGACTGCTCTTTTGTGTGTCTCTTGCTGCGATTTCCATCAACTTGCTCTTTACATTGGTTGCCAGCACAATCCCGACCCCATTCTTATCGACCAACGGATAGCCCTCGACAATCAGCGAATCATCAACGTTCTGGCTGATTGAGTCTTTCACTTTGCCCCACTGTTTGTTGGCAATGAAGACCGCCCAAGTAATTCCGGCGTCCGGTGGTGTGGGCAGCCCCTTTGGAAGTGCGCCAGGTGGTTTGCCTTGCAGTGATACCACAACTGCCCCTTCACCCGCTTTTGCTACTTTCTTCGGTCTACCTACAAGTGTTAATTTCACGGTTGCACCCTTTCCTGGTGTCTGATTGATTGCTACTGCTATCTTTTGTGCATCTTCCCAACTTACAGCTTGAATGACTTTCTTCTTGATTTGTGTACCCGGCAACTTGGGGAAGATATGCTTTCGTTCTGCTTTGCTGAGTTCACCCTTCACCACATGGAAGAAGACCCCGCCAGGTGTGCGCCGTCGTTCCCCATCACGCGTCATCATGCCACCCTCGGCTTCGATGGTGATCGTTTTTTGCAGATACTCGCTCACGCGCTCAATGCCCAGGGTGTTGACAATCTTCCCGATCAGTTCGGTGTTGGGTTCGTTCAGTTGTGCAGCTATTTCGTGTACAGTCATTACTTCCTCGTTCCGTTTCTTCTGAGTGTTGCGTTTGTGGCGTATTATCGGTAATGGTATCACGAATCATTGTTAGTACCTTCTCTCCCAACCCATATGCAGCCGATTGACAGCAGCACGTTTAGCGCGTTCTCCGCGGCGATCATAACCGGCAGTGGTGCGCGGATCTGCGTGCCCCATGAGTTGCTGCACCGTCGAAATGTCTGCACCAGCATCGAGCAAATCACCGGCGAAAGTTCTGCGTCCATCATGGGGTGAGAACTGCTTGACCCCTGCCTGTTGTGCCCGTTTCGCCATTGCGTCATAGATGGCGGCGTCGGTGATTCCAGTTCCCTCGATGCGTCCACCTTTGTTGACTGCTAACAATAACCGTCCAGAAGCGTCACCACGCACAGCCAGCCAGTCAGCCAGGACAACATCAACACCAGGCGCAACATGCACAACCCTCGTCTTATTTCCTTTGCCTTTGACCATGATCGTTTGCTCGACCTGGTTGTAATCGGCAATCTCCAAACTGGCAATCTCGGCACGACGTAACCCACAACGAATTGCCAGTCCCAAGATAGCGGCATCGCGCACACCGGCAGCAGTCAAATCATCGGCACAGGCATCGAGCAGCGCGTTGAATTCGCCGGTGGTGATGGCTCGACCGGCAGCCTGAGCGGGTCCCTCACCCTTGATCGGTTTGATGTCGATGGCTCGGTGATACTCTTCGATGCTCATCAGGTCGAGCCGCCAACATTCTTTGAGCGTACCCCGCAAGGCAGCCATGCAGCGTTTACCGGTTGCCGGTTTGCGATGCTCGATCAACCAAGCACGTACCGCGTTGACGTGTTGGCGACGCAACGTCCACCAGGGCATCGTCACCGGCGAACATTGCCCAGCAGTCAGCACAGCAGCCACCACACAGAGTGCAGACCATTGTGTCCGCTGTGAGCTGCGACCCAGCCCAGCTAGGTATGTGAGAGCCGGTTGCTTGTCGGCAGGTAGGTTGCGTACGGGTGACAGTGCGTATTCTGGTTGAATGTCAATCTTCATAAATTCATCACTGGCAACGAAGGTCAATTCGTTGAAGTCAAGCTCAAATTCTGCTATCATGAAAATAGCTCCTTTCTTGGAGTCCCAGCGTCAACGTGTCAGCTTGTCGAGGGCATCACGTTGACGTTTTTTGTTATTGGTTGAAACAATTTAACTGGCTTGTGCGTATTAATATTTAGCACATTAAAAGTTGTTTTTGTTTTCCTTGTTATTTGGAAATTACCTACTCAGTTCGTGCCAAATCACGAACTGAGTAGGCGTAGATTGATTATGTGTCGGCTTCCTACTCAAAAAAGGCGGCAGACACATGAAAAATCTGTTTTTTATCCGCTGTATCGTTCGACTGATTGCAGGTGCCTATCTTGTTCTCTGTCTTTATCGAAAAAAACTTGACGTAGAGACAATTTTGATTCACGTTGCATTTCACGTGATCCTTTCGTTAATATCAGAAGAGTATATTTAGTCCCCAAGTTGAATCGTACGATTTTCCGTGAAGTTTTTTCTGCAATACCAGCACACAAATTTGTGTGCTGGTATTTTTTATCAATGTTGATTACCCCATGTCCCGTTGGATACCCCTTGAAAGCAGCCGACAAGCCGACTCAACACGTCTTTACAATATTGTCCGTGCGTCATTCGGGGCGATGCAATCCCGCGGTAGGATTTGCCACCATGAAAGCGGCAGACGTTGCGTCTCCACATTGCAGGCTGCTTGCAACGACGACCTGATTGTCTTGCCCAAGCAATACAACGACGACCGCCAAGAACGCCCTCGGCATCATCTTATGGCTTATAGATTGGATAATCATCGGGTTTTGGGTACATACTTCCTCGATCGCTATCGCCTTTGAAAACTTAGGTTTTCGCGGGCGATTTTGTTCAAGACGAATTCTATGAATTCTCCAATTTGTCGATGTAGGCATGTAGTTGAGCAATCTGGCTTTGCTGCTCAACTACTGTCTGTTTGTAACCTTTGATGGTAGTTTGGGCTTCACTGAGTTTTTCTTGAATTTTATTGTATTCAGCTTGAAGATTCTGATCGGCTTGATTCCGTGCTGACTGATGTCCTTCAGATTGCCCATTTGACTTACCAATCTGATAGGCAAAGAAAGCCACTACTAGATACGGAAGATAAGAAATTAAATCAGCTAATGGAGATGTTCCATTCATGATTGCCCATCCTCCGCTTTCCTCCCCATTCCCTTGAGCTTATCGACCATTGACCGTGCCTGCTCTTTTGCGTTCTCAGGATTAGGTGTAATCATCGTACCCTGAATTTTGCCTGCAACCTGCTCACGCAGATCAAGCGCATGATGCAAAGCCATACGGATAAACTCCGATTGCTCCGAGCTTGGCACCAATTTCCGCAATCGTTCTAAATCGTTTGGCTCGAACCAGTAGGCAGCCTTGACCATCTTCTCGCCTTCCGGTTTCTCTTTGCGTCCAGACCCAGGGCGTGCGCCCCCTCGTGGTGACATTGTGGTTTGTCCTTTCGTTGTGGGGAGAGCGTGATGCTCTCCCCTTGTGTCCTATGATACGCTGCGAATGGTGAGCGTACCGGCTCGTTCGGTGACTGTGCGGAAGGGTGCAAGCTTTTCAGCAAGTGTTGTATCTTCGGCACAAGCGGCGTCAATGTCCTTTGCCTTGTAGGTGACAATCACACTTGGCTTACTGACATAAGCTCGACCGCTTTGTGTCTTTACGTCGGTGCAGCCGGTCTCTAAAAAGATTTCGCTAATCAGCAGCTTGGCTTCAGCCTGGACAGCTTCCAAATGGCTGATCAAACTTCCAGCGTGTTGGTAGACCCCAATTGCCCGTTCAAGACTTCCTTCTGGTGTTCCTGTTTGCGCCTGGTGTAGTGCGCTTCTCAGTTCGTCAATCATGCCTTAACCTTTCCTTGTCTGCAAACGTTGGGTAAATGTTCGGATAGTTCTGTTGTAATGCGTTGTAGGCTTTTGTAGCCTACTCGATGTCGGAATATGCGCCATGCAGGACAGTCCAACGGATGGCACGAACAAAAGATGGGTAGTGAGCCAGTCAGGACGTTGATCGACTCACCACCACATTCTTAGACGGGTTCACGCTGTAACCGATCCCTCACTTCTGAAATCCATAACTTCCACATCTCCGAGGATGTCTTGGGCAGCTTCTCACCCTTCAGCTTGTCGTAGGCATTTTGCGCATGTACCGCGTCATTGAATGCCCCTTGCTCAAAACCCCAAGCAACGGCAGCTTGGGCACTGACAAACGATGTCGGTGTGCTATCGGCGATACGCTCCATATCTTCGACGGTAAGACCACCATAGGCGGCTTGCTCGATGCGTTCGGGCATTCCCTTCCAGCAACCAGTGTCATCCCACAAGGTCAGACCAGAGCGTCCACAGCGTGCCCAATCGACCACCACACCGCGCTTACCAGATTGCTCAACCACACGAAGCTGCATGTTCAGCGACCGGCGCAGGCGTGCCAGTTCAACGGTACTGATCGATGTCGATTCGATGGCTTGCGCTTTGGCATCCATCCCATTGCGCAGGTGATAGACCCACAACGTATCAACCCCGTAACCCGTAATAGCGTCCTGCAGGAGCCGCATTGCTAAAGCTTTGGGCTTGAATGCCGCTGCTCGATTCTTGTTGCGCCCAGCGTCATTATCCATCACGGCGGCTGTCACTAGCGGCGCAATGATGGCGGTGAGCGAATCGATCACGACGGTACGCACACCCGACCCAACCATATTTTGGCGTAAGAGTGCAGCGATCCGTTCGGCGTCCACATTGTCACTGGCATTGTCAGACAACGAGAACACATCACCGGCGACATGGCGCATAACTTCAGCGAAGCGGTGATCAGCATCAATAACGACCATTGGGCTTTGCATCTGTGCAGCAAAGGTACTCTTTCCGCTTCCGGGATGTCCCACAATTGCCCATTGTCGTGTTGGTAGTTTGGTTTGCATTTTCTGAAATGGCATAAGGTGTAGTTCCTCAATCAATCTATGTGAAGTGGGGAGCCTTTCGACTCCCCTTCGTTTCTTAGTCCCAACCCCAACCGGCACTAACTGCATCCGCTTTGGCGTCAATAATCAGGTAGTACTGTTCAGCCTGTGCGTCAATGTGAGCATCGTAATCAGCTTCCAGTTCCTGACTGGCTTCCTGAATCGCCTTGCGCAATCGACCCAGGGCAACCGCTCCATCCAACGTCTCAGGATTGCCAATCTCATCAATCAGAGATTCGAGCTTTGCCAGTGTAGAGAAGAATTCAGTAATCATCGTGCGTGTCCTTTCGCTTAACTTGATTTTGGTGTCCGTAGCAG
>SSFW01000006.1 GCA_008015595.1 Nitrosomonas sp.
CCTTCATATTCCGCTTTATGCAGGCCAGCATTTATTCCAGCGCTTCGCCAATCTCAAAGGTTTCTCCTTTGGGGTTTTGGCGCTGCGCCGGGCTTCGCCTGTCTGCACTGCGCAGGTTTCAAGCCTTTTTGGCCTCCAGCGCTTGTGCAGTAAGCGCCACCAGCTATCATTCTTGCAGCGCTGCGTCGCTTCCGTGGCGCAGCGCTTTTTCATGGGCCGCGCCCGTCTTCAAGTCAGGGCGCCCCCTTTTGGCCTTCGGGTCTAACTGTTCGTCGCAGCCGACCGCCTACGGCGGCGGCTGAACTCAGGGCGTTATGCGCAATAGATCGTCACTCCAAACCATACTCACGGGGCTGCCAGTAGCGACAGCCTCTCTTTACGTTCTTGGTATTTGTTACTACCAAGGATTTTTGCGAATTGTTGGCTTGGAGGAGAGTCAATTTCCTCTCACGGTAGACCGCACGCTCTTTCATGGCTTTTTTGCATTGCTAGATTTGAGCGCGGCTCAAATCGGCTACTTCGTTCTGGCTTCCGAAATGATTGCGCTAGTGGCGGTCGTTATTGTCGCGTTAAGCACTTCGAAGCGCGTTCGCAATTTGATCGGCTTCCGATCCTCAAATGCGCTAACCCAAGAAAATAAAATCGAAGCATTAGTGCCACCCAAACCGCTTGCGGAGTTTGCCGACTTTGCTAGTTATATGTTTCTTTTTTCGGCAATCGTCCTATTCTCGATTCTCGGAATTCTGGTGGCCGGCACGTTTGCTGACAAGAGTGGTCAAGCTGCAGCCAAGTCGTTCTTGAAGAGGATAGAAGATGGAAAGCAGCCCGGTGTAGACATATTCCTTGCGGGGCAAGAACAGTCAGTCAAGGGATACAGCATTCTTTGTAGCACCACCCATTGCGCCTTCGTCGTCAACCAAAAGGTCGTTACGTATCGCCATGAAAAGGTCGAAAGAACCATTGCGCATAACACTACGGTCAACACGGACGCTGCGCGATAGATCCGCGCAGCGCCGGTCACCTTGAACGTTAGGCATCACTAATTGCATCTAGGGAACCATGATGACTGAGAGTACGAAGAGTCATTCATTTGTCGAGCACATGGGACTGTGGATTGGAGTCATTAGTGCCGCTATTACGACGGCAATGACTGTCTGGAACGTCTATACCAAAAATCAGATCGACAAGAAGGAAGAAGATTTAAAGCAACTTGAGATAACGCTAAAGTCGAGGTCAACGGGCGTAGAGGAGTCAAAAGAACGCGTTGAACGATATAAATGGGTGCTTAGTCTGCTTCCCAGTCTTATCGACCAGGATCAAACAAAACGAAATTTCACTGTTTCGCTTGTCCGCCTTGCACTAACCAAAGAGGAAGGTGAACAGTTATTCGCAGGACTACAACTTTCCACAAATCCTGAACTGAGAGAAGCAGGTCAAAGAGGATTCGAATCTCTAGAAAACCAAGAGTTGAATAGGCTGGTTTTACAAATGAACGCGCTGGCCGCAGATGAAAGAAAAGAGGCTGTAGCAAGGCTTGAGAAGAACTACAGCACATCTCCGCTTGCAATCAGCCTTACGCTGGAGCGATACCAGCTAGATCGTATTAGGAGTCTTTCTCCGAGTGGGGTCATAAATGGCATTTATTTTTTGGCTTCCACCGATTCTCAAGCTTGGACTCCACAATATAAGAAAAGCGCTGAACAACTTATTTATCGTTTGCGCGCGACGGGCACCGGGCCACAAACAGGAGAGGCGCTCAATAAACTAGAAAAGCTTGTTAACAGCCTAAATTGGCCCGAATGATGTCGAACATCACAATCCACCGGACCTCCGGCAAGCTGCGCTTGCCCGCGTCCGGTGATTTTCAACGTTAGGCGTCGCAATCCAAGGCCGAACCAACTCGAAAGGTAAACCAGTGATCTCCACACTCGCCAAAGCCACACTTTGCTCGGCACTCTTGGCCTTGCTTTGCATTCTAACCGAGGAGGCCCAGGCCGCTCGCGGTCGTTTTTTTTCTCGCCCCACGACAGTTAGGCCATATCAACGAGTAACAAGGCCACCTCAGGCGCCACGACAACTGGCACCCAAGCCCGCATATCCCAAGGGAGCGAAGGGGACTGCGAGGCAAGCCGATCTGACCGCGCCACTTCCAAAGCACAAGCAGGCTGCTACGAAAAACGTCAAAGACTCACCAGCTCAGGCTGGAGTCCACAAGCGATTAGTCACACATCCCTCGGGCAGAAAAGACACCTACCAGTCGCATACCAGAAAGCCCAATGGAGACATTGGCAACCCACATAGTCACGTGGTGCTGAACAAGGCGCGCCAAGTGGAGTCAGCACGAACAATCGACGGCAAGAAGCTCAAAGACAGCGGGCGACACGTCCCGAGACAATAGCGGTTTTCATGCTTGAAAATCCAATGTCAGTCAGGAGCGGCGCCGACGCCCAACCCTTTGGTCAAGCGGACCTGCGCCAGCTGCGCTGGCTAGTCCACTTACCTCGAACGTTATGCGGCAGGAATGACATGCAGATAATCGGAACCGGTAGCGTCACCTATTTATTGCTAAGTGGGATTTCTGTCCATCGAAACATCTCAGTCAATGAGAACGTCGAACTGCAACCTGCCGATACCTCGCATTTGGATTTCAATACGGCTATATCTACGTGCTCTCATCCCGATGATATTGCCGTTGTCGCAGCATTCATTCCTAGGATTTCAGCGCAATTTAGGATCACCGCGCCCTCCTCGAAAGAGCTCGCAATCGCCGCATGGAACTCGTCATGGGATGCGCTTCTTTTAAGCGCAATTTTTCACACAGAGATAGGGTTTAACCTGCAATCAGATACTCCAGCCAATGAAATTAGCAGTGCAAGTCATCTGTGTGCCACGAACCACCACATGCACGGATTATTCAACCACCAACCCTACAACCTCACGGAAGATGATTTGACTTGGGTTGAGTCTAATTTCTCCGCTGCAAAAAACCTTTTACACGATGACCGATTCCAAACTTCTGTACATTGCCTAGCATCTTATCGCTGGCACACAATGCCAAGGATTCAGCTTGCAGTTCTATGGGCCGGCATTGAGGGCATGTTTGGTGCCAGCTCGGAAATAAGATTCAGAATAAGCCTATGTATTGCGCGCTTCCTCTATCCGCATGCCGAAACAGAAAGAAGAGAAGCATTCGAGACAATTAAGAAGCTCTATGATTCAAGATCCGCAGCAGTGCATGGCGCAAGGGGAAAGGGAGACATGAAATCTGCGGTAGACCGATCAGCAGACATCCTCTGCAAGTTGATACTGCAATGCATTGATAATAGGGCCACTCCACGAGAGAACGAGTTAGTTCCCTAACTGCTGAATAACATGGCGCTCAACCTCGCTCCCTTCGGTCGCTGGACGTTGCGCGATAAAGCCGCGCAGCGCCGGTTAGCTCTACGTTAGTCCCGCTAGAAACCCGCTATATCCAGGCCATGTTTTTCAAACCGGCATTCACCTTGTCAAGCGTTTATCCGCTGGGTGTTTTGCTGTGTACCGGGCTTCGCCTTTGGGCGCTGCGTCAGTTTCAAGCATTTTTGGCCGCTAACGCTTATTGGGTGCGCGCCAATAGCTATCATTTTGCAAGCATTGTGCCGCCTCGGTGGCGCAGCGCTTTTCCGCAGTTCGCGCCCGTCGTCAAGCTGGGGTTTCCCGTTTTGGCGTCTGGGTCTAACTGTTCGTCGCAGCCGACCGCCTACGGCGGCGGCTGAACTCAGGGCGTTAGGCGCTTAGATCAACTTTCAGCGGGGAAACGATGGGTACGCTGCGCTAACCCGACCTACTGTCTACTTTCGCGGAAATGACAGCGCCAGTCACAACAGCGTAAAGGCAATACTTGAATTTGTTGCGCCTGGCCCGTAGAGGAAACATACCGATGCAGGAACAGGGCCTATTTTTATTTTCGTGCGCCTAATCTTTATCATTTCGTTGCCCATTTCTTAACACTACACAAAGCTTTATCTAACATCGCAATCCACCGGACCTCCGGAAAAATCCGCCGAGTCCGGCAAATTCAAAAGTTATAAAGAGGGAATCCCCATGGTATCTCCACGACTGGTCGCAAAGATTGAAGCAGAAGAACCGACTCTGCGCCTGGCAGTTCTGATTGACGCTGACAACGCTCAGGCGGCGGTGATTGAGGGACTGCTTGCTGAGATTGCCCGGTTCGGCGAGGCAACCGTCAAACGCATATATGGTGACTTCACTGCCCCGACAAGCGCATCTTGGAAAAAGGTTCTTCAAAAATATGCTATCAAACCCGTCCAGCAGTTTGCATATACAACCGGCAAGAATGCGACCGACAGCACGCTAATCATCGATGCAATGGATTTGCTCTACACACGAAAGTTCGATGGGTTTTGCCTTATTACAAGTGACAGCGACTTCACGGGCCTCGCAATGCGCTTACGTGAAGAGGGACTCACCGTGCTGGGATTCGGGGAAAAGAAGACCCCTGAAGCTTTTCGTAATGCCTGCCATAAATTTTTGTTTACCGAGGTTCTTCGCCCAAGCGTCGCCATCGAACCCACTGCATCGCCCCAAAAAGCGGGGAACGATCAAAAGCCGGCTCAATCGCATCCCCCTATTGAGGTTGCAGAAGTAAAGCAAGATTTTCCGAAGAAATTTGTTCTGGCCGCACTTGAGCAATCAAGTGACGATGCGGGATGGGCCCACTTGGGAACTTTCGGTAGCTACCTAACCAAATTGCAGCCTGATTTCGATTCGAGAATTTACGGTTACAAAAAACTTTCTGACCTTGTCAAAGCCAAGACAGACCTCTTTGTAATCGAAGAACGTCAAGCGCCGGGATCGACGCAAAAGGTTCTGTACCTTCGTGCGAAATAGTTTTCCATCGAGGCGCTCAACCTCCCTTCCTTCGGTCGTTTAACGCTGCACCCTATGGCGGCGCGGCGCTGGTTGGCTCTACGTTGGCCCTTATTATTGGAGTCCTTCATATGAAATGGTGTTTGACATTTCTCGTCGCGCTTCTTTCGTTTTCCGCTCACGGCGCTTGGATTGATGGGACTGGCAAACCGATCCCGGATACTGAGAGCATGCGCAGTGCTGGAGACTTCGGCGTTCACATCGTTCTGACTGCAGACGAAGATCAGTTTCGCCAGACATGGAACTCGTCCAAGACGCCACCAAAACTGAGTACGACCAACACCGTGCGTCTTGGTGCATCGGTCTCTGCACTTCTTCTATTTCATGGTTGCTCACCGAATGCCGATGGTCTTTGTGACGTAGTTGCCGAATTCATTCTAGAAAACCCGAACGGGGAAAAGACGCCAGCGGGTGGAGGCCCAGTCTGGTCTGGAAAGCCCATGCAACCGCGACTATTTCAACTCGGCCAGGCCAGCTTGACGGTGGGCTTTGACTTAACTGAGCCTGTCGGTGACTACAAGATCACCGCGAACATCAAAGACAAAGTCTCCGGCCGGGCACTTTCTGTTGTGTCTCAACTGAAAGTTACGAAGTGAGCTATTGCGCCGCACGAGCCAAGGCCTAAGTTCAGATCGTAATCGCGATGCAAGCCACGATCTGATCGGGTTGTTGGATAAACCCGGTTCGGCAGTTCCATTCTTCCCCTGGAGATATCTTTTTGTTCTTCACTGCACCAAAGGACTTTGCGTCGAAAAAACCTTGAGAACCGATCATTCGCGCTGTTGTTACAACGAAGCAGAGCCGGATTTGGCCAATGGCTCTTCAGGCATGTTTTATATCTTATTCATCGTGACGCAGGACAAGTCGGCAGCCTCTTGCCAAAAGTCCGTTCCCATGAAATTCC
>SSFW01000004.1 GCA_008015595.1 Nitrosomonas sp.
ACTAATACTGGTTGTCCTGCGGTGATTTTCTGGTCGATTTTAACCAGTACATCGAGAATGTTACACGGCATGCTAACCACCACATCACCTTTTTCTGTAGGGCTGCGGCGCTTGCTAGCAATTGCGCTTTTCACAGGACCTTGGGTGCCGCCATCGAGTACGATTTCATCGAGTGTTTCAACCAAGATTTCTTCAGGAATGCCATCGACCATGAAATAAAAATGGCGCGTACTTTCGGTTTTAGGACTAGTACCCGTGACTTTGATATGGTAGGACTCACCGTGTAGTGCAATGTTGAATTCAGTCGGTGCTTTTTGCACACCATTGACGGTTGTCGAAGCCACTTCGAGGGGTTCGGGAACCAGTTGACCCGATGAACGTTGTTCCAGAAATTGCTTGCCGATTTCCGGAAACATAGCATAGCTCAACACATCTTCATCGTTTAAGGCAAGCTGTCCGATTTCCTTGCGCAGTTGCTCGAATTCAGGTTTTAACAAATCAGCCGGGCGGCAATCGATCAAATCTTCTTTGCCGATTGCGCTTTTTTGCAAACTGGCATTGATAGCAGCCGGTGCTTTACCATAACCGCCTTGTAAATAGCGTTTGACTTCATTGGTGATGGTGGAATAGCGTTTACCCGTCAATATATTAAGTACTGCTTGCGTACCGACGATTTGCGATGTTGGGGTAACCAGCGGCGGGTAGCCCAAATCTTTACGGACTCGTGGAATTTCCGCATACACTTCGTTGATGCGGTCCAACGCATTGCGTTCTTGTAGTTGATTGGCCAAATTGGAAATCATACCACCCGGAACTTGAAATACATGGACACGCGTATCGACCCCCGTGAATTTGCTTTCAAACCGATGATATTTTTTACGGATTTGTGCAAAATAGTCATTCACGGCTTGCAATTTTTGTAGGTCGAGCTTGGTGTCGTAGGGCGTACCTTGTAATGCCATCACTAAACTTTCAGTCGGCGGGTGACTGGTACCACCGGACCATGAAGAAAGCGCCGTATCGATATGGCGGCAACCGGCCTCGATGGCTTTGAGTTGACACATTTCGGCTAGCCCTGATGTTGCATGCGAATGCAGATGAATCGGTAAATCGACAGTCTGTTTCAATGCGCTAACCAATTCCTGTGTCGCAAAGGGAGTAAGTAGCCCTGCCATATCTTTGATGGCAATCGAGTCACAACCGAGTTTGGCAAGGTCGTTAGCTAGGCTGACAAAGCTTTTAACATCATGGACCGGGCTGGTGGTATAGCAAATCGTACCTTGTGCATGCTTGCCAGCAACCTTGACAGCCTCGATGGCGGTTTTGAGATTGCGTACATCATTAAGTGCGTCGAAAATCCGGAAAATCGTAATTCCATTGGTAGCAGCGCGCTGAATAAATGCATGCACGACATCATCGGAGTAATGGCGATAACCCAGCAAATTCTGGCCGCGCAGTAACATTTGTAGTGGTGTATTGGGTAACGCTGCTTTGAGTTGGCTCAACCGTTCCCAGGGATCTTCTTTTAAAAAACGCAAGCACGTATCAAACGTCGCACCTCCCCAGCATTCCAACGACCAATAACCGATTTGGTCGAGCAGGGTGCAGGCTGGTAACATGTCTTCCGTACGCATCCGGGTGGCAATCAATGATTGGTGCGCATCGCGCAGAATGACGTCGGTGATATGAACGGTTTGCTTGGATTTTTCTTGGCGCATAGCGTTTGAATAGATTAGAGCCCGGTGTGCGATGCAACCGCAGCGGCAATGACGCTTGCTAGCACTTCAGGGCGAGGTTTATTGGAATAATTGATCAATTGTGGATTTTGTTCGACAAAACTGGTATTGAAGCGCGCTGCACGAAATTGCGGATGGTTTAAGATTTTCAAATAATAGGGAATGGTCGTTTTGATTCCAAATAACCCCATATCTCGTAGCGTACGTTCGCCGCGTTTGATGACATCTTCCCAAGTCAGTGCACTTACAATGACTTTGGCCACCATGGAATCATAGAAAGGCGGAATTTCATAGCCGGTATAAATCGCTGTGTCAGTCCGCACACCAGGGCCACCCGGTGCATAGTAACGCGAAATACGTCCAAAACTCGGTAGAAAGTTGTTTTTGGGATCTTCCGCATTGATGCGGAATTGGATCGCGTAACCGCGACGCACGATTTCATCTTGCTTGAAGCGCAATTTTAATCCGGCTGCAACACGAATTTGTTCTTCAACGATATCTACACCAGTGATCGTTTCAGTAATGGTGTGTTCGACTTGCACGCGCGTGTTCATTTCCATGAAATAAAACCGGCCACTATCATCCAGCAAAAATTCAACGGTACCCGCGTTAGTGTATCCCACCGATTTAGCCGCGATGACAGCTAACCCACCGATATATTGGCGCTGCGCTTCATCGAGTTGGGGAGATGGTGCGATTTCAATTAACTTCTGATTACGGCGCTGAATCGAGCAATCACGTTCATAGAGATGAATCACATTTCCATGATGGTCCGCGAGAATTTGGACTTCGATATGTTTGGGATTGACGATACATTTTTCCAGAAAAACTTCGGCACGGCCAAACGCTTTGGTGGCTTCGGAGATAACGCGCGTATAGTTGCGTTCTAATTCCTGTGCAGTGTCACAGCGACGGATACCACGTCCACCGCCCCCAGAGGTGGCTTTCAACATCACGGGATAGCCAATTTGCTCGGCAACTTTGAGCGCTTCTTTGACGGAATTTACATTGCCTTCTGAACCCGGTGTAATCGGAATACCGGCTGCTTTCATGGCATTGCGCGCTTCGGTCTTATCACCCATGCGGTGAATGACTTCTGGGGTCGGGCCGATGAAAACCAAACCCCGTTCTTTGCACACTTTAGCAAACGCTGCATTTTCAGACAGAAAACCATAGCCCGGATGAATGGCATCACAACCGGTAGCAAGCGCTAAATCAACCAAAGCATGGATATTTAGGTAACCTGCCATCGGTTCATTCCCAATGTAATGGGATTCATCGGCTTTCTTGATATGAAGCGCGAACCGATCTGCCTCAGAATAAATGGCGACCGAGCGTATCCCCATTTCCGCACAAGCGCGAATAATGCGTACCGCGATTTCCCCTCGATTCGCAATTAAAATTTTACGCAGCATATCAAAATTGAAATGAAATAAAATTGAGTGTGGTTATTTTCTAGTGATTGCTTTTCAGAACTGTTGAACTTTTGTACATTTTAATGGGTGTGTCAATATTTTTTAGTAGTGATGGGATGAAAAAGCAATGAAGATTTTATTAATAATCGTCTTGTTATCAATGCTTTATTCGCTAAGTTGGCCAGTTCCGATTGAACCCGAAAGTTGGAAGGCACCGAGTGCACCCGGTTATACCGATCAACATGCAGTAAATCAGCGATTGGGACAATTAAATCAAATTGATTTACAGGGTTACGAGGGGCCGGAACACGTTGCTATCTCGCCAACCGGTCAATTGTATACAGCCGTCGTGGATGGAAGTTTACTTCGTTTGAATCCGAATGGTAGCGAGTTAGAAGTGTTTGTGAATACCGGCGGTAGAATTTTAGGATTCGATTTTGATGCTTCGGGTAACATCATTGCAGCGGATGCCTTGAAAGGGGTTTTGAAAATTACCCCTGATCGGCGTATCGAGGTATTGGTCGATGAAGTGGAAGGCAATCCCATTCGTTATCCCAATAGCGTCGTGATCGCAAGCAACGGTATGATTTATTTTACCGATTCATCCAGTCGTTTTGCACCCGCTGATTGGGATGGAACTTTCGAAGCAACAATGCTGGACATTGTCGAACAGTCTGCCACAGGGCGGGTGATTGCCTATGATTCACTTTCAGGTAGAACGAGAGTCATTGCACAAGGGTTGAGTTTTGCCAATGGAATCGCGCTATCGCACGATGAGCAAACATTGTTTGTCGTTGAGACAGGGCGTTACCGCCTATGGAAAATTGCAACACTTGCGAATGCCATTACGATTGGTGACGAATCTCCTGATGCTTCCGTGTTGCTCGATAATCTTCCAGGGTATCCGGATAATTTAATGCGTGGACTGGAGGGAAGAATTTGGCTGGGCTTAGCTAAACCACGCAATGCCGCCATTGATTTTATGAGCGATAAACCGCTATTGCGCAAGATGGTTTTACGGTTTCCGCGCTTTTTATGGCCAATGCCTCAATCTTACGGACATGTGATTGCATTTACTGAAACCGGGCAGATTGTAGCGGATCTTCAAGATCCATCCGGTGGCTATCCTGAAACAACCGGTGTCACTGAAACCGATGGGCGATTGTATATTCAGAGCCTGCATGCGAAAAGCTTGGGTTGGCTTGATAAATCAACCTTGAAATGAAGCCTTAACCCTACGATGAAGAAACAGCCAGATTTCATACCTGCTTTACATTATCACTGGTTAACGCGTTGGTATGATCCCGTGATGCGAACGATATTCCCTGAAACACGGATAA
The DNA here is from genome assembly GCA_008015595.1 of Nitrosomonas sp. Lineage (GTDB taxonomy): Bacteria > Pseudomonadota > Gammaproteobacteria > Burkholderiales > Nitrosomonadaceae > Nitrosomonas. The sequence goes on from SSFW01000004.1 coordinate 4,492, forward strand.
CCGACATGCTAATTCGCCAAGCAAATATCCAATCGGGAGAACGTGTATTGGATGTAGGATGCGGAACTGGTACCCATACTATCCGAGTCAAGCGAGCTCAACCTGAAGCGATAGTTCATGGTGTAGATATCGATCCAGAGGTGTTAAAGCTAGCGCAGCGAAAAATCGAACAAAGCCATATTGAGCTTTTGCTAAAGCAAGCATCGGCAACCGCTTTACCTTATCCTGATAACCATTTTGATCATATTATTAGCAGCTTACTGTTGCATCACCTAAAACCTGTATTTAAGCAAAAAATGCTAGAAGAAGCCTTTCGAGTTCTGAAACCCGGAGGTCGATTACATCTCATTGATTTTGGTGAACCCCATGATATGTCCATGTGGGCGATTTGATTGATTGTTCGTTGGTTTGAGGAAATTCACAGTCATATTCATGGGTGTTTACCGAAGTTGATTCAAGAAGCGGGTTTAAATTTAATGCCAATGTCGCTTCATTTCCGTACGTTGGGTGGCACCATTACGTTATGGCATGCCTACAAGCCAACTGAAGTTTACTAAATAAATACCAACATTTAGTGCAAAAATCTTTTCATCACTTGAATTGCTTATTCAGGTGATATTCAGCTCAAGCGACTCACAATATCTCTAAATCCTGAGAGGATCAGGATAATAAGTGCAGTGAGTTTAAGGGTTACTCGATTAACCCTTACGTTTTGAGGAGATGAATCATGACTACTAGAAAATTGACCTTAACCTTAGCATTAGTTGGAGTGTTGTTATTGAGTGGGTGCGTAACAACTCCTTACTTCTCGGGTGTGAATGGGCGATATGGCAATGTTTCTTTTAGTTATGGCTATCGTCCGCCGGTAGCCATTAGTCCAGGTTATTACACGAGCCATCGCCAAGTGTACGTAACACCGCGGTACTATAATCGTGGCCATGGTCATTTCATCGGTGGTCATCGTCATTTTGGCGGCGGCCATAAACATTTTATCGGTGGACATCGAGGAGGATTTCGTGGTGGCCATTTTCGGTGGTGATATCTCGCGCTGGTGGTAATGTAGTCTTAAGCTTTCTTATTGGGGGTATGGATGGTATCGGATTGATATCTTCATACCCTATCAAATCGATAACATTTGGATAGTAAAAGTAGAGTTCATTGCAAAGGCAAGTTAGAATAGTCAGTATTTGCTTGATAGAACCTTTTTTCATCAGGAGATTTTTTTGTGTTATCGATCATTCAGGCTGCGGGGTGGCCAATATGGCCAATTATTATTGCTTCCATCGTAGCGGCTGCAATTATTGGGGAACGAATTTGGAGTTTGCGATCAAGTAAGGTATCGCCGCGAGATTTGTTATCCAAAGTGTTGCATGATTATCGCCGGTCAGGTATCAATGCGAGTACGTTGAATCGATTGCAAGAAAACTCTCCGCTTGGTTGTGTCTTGGCGGCTGGTCTTAAAAATATCGAAAGTTCGCGTGAAGTGATGAAAGAATCGATTGAAGAAGCGGGACGTGTCGTCGCCCATGAATTGGACCGATATTTGACCACCCTGGGAACGATTGCATCCTTGAGTCCATTGATGGGGTTATTTGGAACTCTTATTGGCATGATCGAAATTTTTGGTTCTAATTCACCAACCGGTAGCAATCCAGCTCAACTTGCTCATGGCATTTCGATTGCTTTATATAATGCGGCATTTGGAATTCTAGTTGCTATTCCAAGTATGATTTTTTATAGGCACTTCCGTGCAAAAGTTGATGCATTAGTTCTGGAAATGGAGCTGCAAGCATTGAAATTGGTTGAAGTCGTTCATGGGGATCGAAAAATTTAACTTGCAACAAATACTATCCAGTAAGGTTTTAGTCTGATTGATAGATTGTTTCTAATATTACAGTCAGTAATAGAAATTGATTTACTAATATCGACGATCACTTAATATAAGCAGTTTTAGAAAATTCACAAATAATTTATAGTTCTGCGTGTGGATCATCTGATTTTGTACACGTAATTGAATTAAAGAGGATTTATTTTGAATAATAAAACTTGCTCATTGGTAACCGGTGGGGGTGGATTTATCGGCATGCATTTGGTCAAACAATTATTAGACCAAGGCGAGGCCGTCAAGGTGTTGGAAATTTCTGACACAATCTTTCCCAAAGAAGTTGAAGTGATTCAAGGATCTATCACTGACGTGGACACCGTCCGCTTTGCATTAAAAGGGGTGGATCGCTTATTTCACCTGGCAGCCAATCCCTATCTGTGGGCGCACAATAAAAAAATATTCGATCAAGTTAATTATGAGGGTACGCGCGTTGTGTTATCTGAAGCTAAACGCGCGAATATAAAAAAAGTGGTTCATACCTCGACTGAATCGATTCTTTCCACGAGGACTTCGAAAAATCAACCGATTCATTCCTCGGTGGTACCGATTCTTGAAGATATGCCCGGACCCTATTGTCGCTCAAAATTCTTAGCAGAGCAGGAAGCCTTTAAAGCTGCGCAGGAAGGTTTACCGGTAGTCATTGTTTCTCCAACGCTACCGATAGGACCTGGTGATCGTCGATTAACGCCCCCGACACAGATGATTTTAAATTTCCTAAATCATAAAATTCCAGCTTACTTAGACTGTAAATTGAATGTAGTTGATGTAAGAGATGTTGCACGAGGCCATATTTTAGCAGCGGAACGAGGTCGCCCCGGTGAGCGCTATATCCTCGGTAATCAAAATATCCAACTAAGCGAATTGTTGCAATTGCTGGAAGAAATTAGCGGTTTGGTAATGCCTAAAACTAAGATTCCGCACTGGCTAGCGCTCATTTTCAGTGTTTTCTCAGAACTGACAGCGGATTATATTACTCGTAAGCCGCCTCAAGCACCGTTAACCGGTGTAAGATTAGCGGGTCGTTCATTGTTTTTTGAAAGCGACAAAGCAGTGCGTGAGTTAGGTTTTAAACAAAACTCTATTCGGCAGGCGTTGATTGATCAGGTTGAATGGTTATTACAAGAAGGCTACGTAACACGATCAATGCCGCAAAGGCAACGCGCATAATCATGAATGTATACGCAGTTGTTTTAGGTAAGTTGAAAAATATCAGTAAATTAATATTAAATTTAGTTGTTTCTTATCGATCACTTTTGAATTCTGTAGCATGAAAGCACGCAGTAATACAATCATTTTATTGGGTATATTCATTACTGCTTTGATGGCTTGTACGTCGGCACCTAAGAAGGAATCATTGGCAGATACCCAGCAAGTTACTGCTCATCAGGGATCGAATGCCGAAATTCATTCCGAGCACTCAGAAGAAATGCCCGTTGATCCGTATGAATCGGCTAACCGTAAAACCTATTCGTTTACCGATAGCATTGATCGGTTTATTCTAGAGCCAGTTGCGGATGTTTATATTGATTATGTTCCCTATGCAATTCAACGGCCCATAAGTAATTTTTATCGCAATTTATCTTATCCTAATGTTGCTTTGAATGCTTTTTTGCAAGGGAAATTTCGTCAAGGATTTGAAGATAGCTTTCGTTTTGTGATTAACTCTACGATTGGTATCTTTGGCCTAGCTGATATGGCTGGCCATATGGGATTTAAAGAAAATAATGAAGATTTTGGGCAGACACTTGCAGTTTGGGGGGTTGACCCAGGATCTTATCTTTTCGTTCCGATCTATGGTCCAAGTAATCGCCGGGATATTTTGGATTTACCGATAGGATTCTTTACCGATGCGCTATTTTATGCGAGCTACGCAATTAGTGGGCCTGCGTTAGTACCGATTCTATTTTTGCGAGTGGTCGATAAACGCGCAAGATTGGCTGGGCCGATGAGGATACGAGACGAATCGGCATTAGACCCTTACTTGTTTGTTCGAGAAGCCTACACGCAACAGCGCGAATATCTGATTCATGATGGCAATCCTCCTATTGAGCAATACGATGATACTGAAGAGGAAGCTGATGAAAAAGATAAAGTGAAGGATGCAGTTAAGAAAGAAAAAATAGAAGATGCTAAAAGTAATAAAGATTGATAATTATCACGTTTCTCCGCCTAGCTGTATCGTATATACGACAGTCCGTTGTTTTTTTCATTAATAAACAGTGACTGAATTAACGTTTCTTGTAAAATGCTTTGATTACAATTAGTTAACGGTAAGGCTTTAATTTATGTCTAGAATATCACAGCAATTCAATGACTTAATTAATTTAAAGAAAATTGCTTTGAAAGATACATGGTTTAAGTCGAAAGCAACTTCACCAACCTCATCTAGCGATGTTGCGCAATCTGAATTAGCGCAATGCATCACAAAAGCGCGTAATGCCTTAATGGCTTTACAAAATAAAGATGGACATTGGTGCTTTCCGCTGGAAGCGGATTGTACGATTCCTGCAGAATATATTCTCATGATGCATTTCATGGATGAAATTGATGTCGAGTTAGAGCAAAAACTCGCTATTTTCATTCGAGAGCAGCAAAGCGAAGTACATGGGGGGTGGGCACTCTATTATGGTGGGGAATTTGATTTAAGTTGTAGCGTTAAATCGTATTTTGCATTAAAAATCGTCGGCGACTCGCCTGATGCGCCGCATATGCAACGTGTGCGTGCAGCGATTCTTGAACGCGGTGGCGCGGCAAGTGCTAATGTGTTTACGCGCTTACTACTCGCCATGTATCAACAGATACCGTGGCGGGGTGTGCCATTCGTGCCTGCAGAAATTATTTTATTACCACGCTGGTTTCCATTTCATTTAAGGAAAGTAGCGTATTGGTCGCGAACGGTCATGATACCGTTGTCTATTCTTTGTACGCTGAAAGCAAAAGCAGCTAACCCTCGAAAGATCGGTATCAGAGAATTATTTACTGTTCCGCCCGAGGAAGAGCAAAATTATTTCCCAGTTCGCACATCACTCAATCGAATTTTGTTGTATGTGGAACGGTTGGGCTCCAAGCTCGAACCAATGATACCGACATTCATCAGAAAAATAGCACTCAAACGTGCTGAAAAATGGGTTATTGAGCGTTTGAATGGTGAATGTGGTTTAGGTGCCATTTTTCCAGCCATGGTTAATGCATATGAAGCGCTTACATTACTTGGTTACGATGCGGAGCATCCTTATCGTAAACAATGTAAAGCAGCACTACAGGGATTATTGGTTGATGAAGGCAGAAGAGCATGGTGTCAGCCTTGCACTTCGCCGATTTGGGATACTGTGTTAGCGTCCTTATCATTGCAGGAGGACTCCCATGCAGATCAGGAACCTGTTAAGCAAGCGCTGGACTGGACGATACAGCGGCAAATTCTCGATGAACCAGGTGATTGGCGTGAAGCAAAGCCCAATTTACCGGGGGGTGGATGGGCCTTTCAATATGAAAACCCCCATTACCCAGATTTAGATGATACTGCTGCCGCAGCATGGGCATTGTATCAGGCTGATCCGGAAGTATATCGATTTAGCTTGCGACGTGCAGCTGATTGGCTTGCAGGCATGCAATCAAGTAATGGCGGGTTTGCAGCTTTCGATATTGATAACACCTATTATTATCTGAATGAAATTCCATTTGCTGATCATGGTGCGTTACTTGATCCACCCTCAAGCGATGTTACAGCGCGCTGCACAGGTTTCTTATCTTTATATGGCGATCCTCAACATCAGCAGGTAGTTGAGCGTGGTTTAGCTTATTTGTTTAATGAACAAGAGTCCAATGGATCCTGGTTTGGGCGGTGGGGAAGTAACTATATTTACGGTACGTGGTCGGTATTAGAGGCGATGCAACTTGCCAAAGTAGACCGCCAACATGAAGCAATTCGGAAAGCGGTACAATGGCTGAAATCAAAACAACGACCTGATGGTGGCTGGGGAGAAACTAATGATACTTACCTTGATCCACGGCAAGCAGGGGAATTTAATGTAAGCACTTCCTTCCAAACAGCCTGGGCTTTATTAGGTTTGATGGCAGCAGGCGAGGTTAATAGTACAGCAGTTCAAAAAGGAATTAGCTATTTAATGAAAACCCAAGCTGATGATCACTTATGGTATGAACCTTGGTTTACAGCGCCTGGTTTTCCGCGGGTCTTTTATTTGAAATATCACGGTTACTCGAAATATTTTCCTATATGGGCACTAATACGCTATCGCACTTTGACTACTGAGAGGTAACAGTTGTGAGTCTAATTGGCATTGTTACTGCGATGCGTGCTGAAGCTAAATGTGTGACATCGCGACGTCTACCTTTCAATGAAATGGTTCGCTTAAGAGAAGGTACAGCGATTTGGATTTGTGGCATTGGGGAAGCTGCTGCCCATAAAGCTGCAATTGGACTTCGAGATCAAGGTGTATCAGCGTTGGTGAGTTTTGGTGTTGCGGGTGCATTAAGTGCATCATTACGGCCCGGTGATCTCGTATTACCTGAGCACATTCAAATTGAAGAATCCGATCGAGTTTCAGTGGCCTTAGCATGGCGGGCCCGCATAAAGCAATTATTACCAAAACATGTCAATGTTGCCGGAGGAACTCTGGCTACCAGTCGACAAATGCTATCATCTGAGGCAGCAAAGCGAGCATTCTCTGAAACGCATGGAGCCTGTGCTGTCGATATGGAAAGTGGCGCAATTGCTAAAGTAGCTGCAGAGACTGGCATACCATTCGTTGCAGTACGTGCAATTACCGACCCATTAGAGTTCTCACCCCCGCCAATTTTGATGGACGCAGTATATCCCGATGGAAGCGTAAATATTCCTCAATTATTGAATCTGCTAATACGTCGCTCGATCAATATCAGCACATTGCTGCAATTGGCGCCGAGTATGCGAGCTGCTTGCTCGACATTACTTTCAGTAGCGCAACATGCTGATAATGAGCTCGGTGGGCAATTTTCTTCAGTTGCAATCGCAAACTCATAACAAATGCAATAAGCTACCTCGGGTAAAACCGACGGGTATTTCACTCAATCGCTTGCCCAGAGCAATTACCTTAAATAGCTCCCCCATCTCAGCTGGGCTTACTAGTCGCTGTAATTGATTTGATAACGGTAAATACTTTAGTGTATCAGTGACTGCTACACTCGATAATAATTCAGTAATACCACAGTTAATTAGAAAGTGGGCTTGATTGGTGTAGCCTAACAATTGTAAGTTACTCTCAGATGCAGCTTGAGCAATGGCCGAAAAATCAACATGGCTCGTGATATCTTGTAACCCTGGTAAATAGAATGGATCGTCGTGAGCAAAATGGCGGTAATGACACATGACAGTACCCATCGACCGCTGGGGGTGATAGTATTCTCGTTGGCCGAAACCATAATCGATGAGCAAAATCAATCCGGCTTGCAATATTTCACTTAAGCTCCGAATAAAATATCGATTGGCAAGTGAAACCTCACTTAGGTAGCTCACAAAATCAGATCTATCCCTTTCAATGAATACAGACAATTGGTTTGCAATCGTTAGCAGTTCATCATGATTCAAAGGCTTATCTACCCAAGAAAATGTTTGTTGATTGGCACTGACACCGCGCTCAAAAAGCGCTTCCTTTTGCCAAAGAATTAAATGGGTAGGCATGGCGTCGAGTATTTCATTCGCAATGATAAGACCTGAAAATTGATCAGGTAATTGAGCTAACCAAGTAATGCGATCAAGGAATTGCGGTGCATGAGTCTCAAATAGCATTCGCTGACGTTGCTGTAATTCAGCGCTTATTTCGAGAATGAGATATTGTTCAGGTAATTGATTGAATTGTTCAAGTTCCATTAACAAATCGAGCGCTAATTTACCTGATCCAGCTCCAAATTCAAGAATGCTGGTTTTACCGATTTGGTGAAATAGCTGCATCGCTTGTCTTGCCAGCGTTCTTCCAAAAAGAGTCGATATTTCAGGCGCAGTGACAAAATCACCGTTAAATCCAAATTTAACGTTGCTTGCACTGTAGTAACCCAAACCAGGGGTATATAAAGCTAATTCCATAAATTGGGCAAAAGGTATCCACCCCCCTGATTCGTGAATCTTATTTACAATATAACTTTGTAAATGTTGACTATGCTGCAATCCTTCCTGAGTGGGTTGGGGTAGATTGGATGATGGCATGAAAGTAATCGTGTGTAAGTGATGTGAAAGAGTTAGAGAATGATAGCGAGCAGCGAAGGATGAATAAAGGGGGAAATGGATGACATCAAATAATAAAGTAATTTTGATTACTGGCGGAGCAAAACGTGTGGGCGCAGCCATATGTCGACAGCTGCATGCGCAGGGAGCCAATCTTGCTATTCATTACCGTTCTTCTCAAGAAGAAGCTGAAGTACTCCGTGACTCACTGGAAGCGATGCGTCGACAATCAGTTTTACTAATCAAAGCTGATATGCTCAACGTAGATCAGATGCCAAATTTAATTGAGCAAATAATACTTCGCTTTGGTCAGCTCGATGCAGTGGTCAATAATGCATCGAGTTTTTTTCAACGCCGATCGGAAGATTTTCTGATGCAGCATGGAATGATTTGATCGGCAGTAACCTTAAAGCACCGCTTTTTCTTTCTCAAGCAGCCGCTCCCTATTTAATCAAACAGAAGGGCTGTATTATCAATATTGTGGATATTCATGTAGATTATCCTTTGAAAAACCATGTGATCTATAATTGCGCGAAAGGCGGATTAGCAGCGTTGACTCGCTCTTTAGCTTTAGAATTAGCGCCTGATGTTCGCGTCAATGGGGTTTCACCCGGTCCGATTCTATGGCCGGTAACCGGTGATTGGGCGGATACATCATTACAGCATGAAATAATTAATCGAACATTGTTGAAACGCTGTGGTGAACCGGATGATATCGCAAAAGCAGTTAATTACTTGATTAACGATGCTCCATTTGTGACTGGCCAAATTATTGCTGTAGATGGCGGGCGTAGTATTAATCTTTAGCGAAAAAGGTATTTGGCAGATTCAAATATGAAGTGCAACACCTGATTTGAAGAATACCTGATTAGGTGTTTTGTATCCAAGCCGTTTTCTAGGGCGATTGTTCAATCTTTCCATTGCTGTATTTATCTCCTGTTGTGTAATCGTAGTGAAGTCTCTGTTTTTGGGGAAGTACTGC
>SSFW01000136.1 GCA_008015595.1 Nitrosomonas sp.
ATTACAACCTGTTCAACCCCAACATCCCCAGCATAAAGGGTTAGAATATTACCGCTCGTAGTAGCAAATCGTATCTCATCGATACCACTCGTGCCACTATCACTAATTTCTGCCTGACTATGCCCTGATACTGAGCTTATTAAATAAATATCAGAGCCACTCCCACCATTTAAAGTGTCAACAAAATTAGTGCCAACTAAAACATTTGTTGCCGCATTCCCCAGGATAGTGAGGCTATTGCCAACAGCAGCTGCATTGATATTTAGTGCAGCTGTTCCCATTAACGCTACCCGTTCAATACCTGTATCACTTGAATATAAAGTTAGTGTACTAGGGACAAGTGCTGAAAAACGCACTTCATCGTTACCAGTAGTTCCACTATCAGCAATTTCAGCAGCGCTGTGATGCGTTGCTGAGTTGATTATATAAATATCCGCTCCATCCATACCATCCAGCTGATCAACGTAGCTAGTTCCTGTAATGGTATTTATACCTGCATTCCCTATGATTTGGAGTGAATTTGTAACTGCACTTGCATTAACGTTGAGTGCTGTCGTACCTGATGTTACAGCATTTGCCGCAACTCCAGTTCCCATAACCACTTTCTCTATTCCGACATCTCCCGCATAAAGTGTCAAAGTACCGCTCGTTGTTGCAGTAAAACGCACCTCATCGATACCCGTCGTTCCATAATCAAAAACTTCTGCTGCTTTATGGTCTGTTGCGAGTGAGAAAAGATAGATATCCGTTCCTTCTCCACCATTAAGCGTATCGGATCCAGCGCCTCCTTCAAGAACATCATTACCCGCCAACCCGTTTAACTTGTCATTCCCTGCCAATCCATAGAGAATGTCATTACCCGCACCACCGTTCATGATGTTATTGGCAGTCGTTCCTGTATAAGTCCCGCCTGCGACGGTCACACCGGTAGGCGGTGTAACGCCAGCCATTAACGTTCCGATATCTAATCGTCCCCCCGTAACTGTTGTCGTAGCTAAAGAGCTTGTCGGTGTAACAGAGCTTAGCAATGCATTCAGTATCTGCTGAGGTGTCGCTGATGGCAGTGCAGATGCATACAGCGCGACTGCCCCTGCCACGTGAGGTGCAGCCATAGAGGTTCCTTGTAACGCCGCATAACTATTGCCAGGAACCGTAGAATAGATGCTTTGACCTGGAGCACCTAGATCTACTGTTACGTTGCCATAGTTTGAGAAAGATGCGAGCGCACCCGAACTTGTTAATGCTGCTACCGAAACAACCGCATCAAATCCTGCTGCTGCGGTTGTATTGAAATTTGATGGGTAATTTGCAGATGTGTTCGTATTCAGACTACTATTGCCAGCTGCGGCAATAAAGAGGTTACCGGCTAATGCTGTTCTTACTACTGCATCATAGTTACTTTGGGAATAACCACTTCCACCCCAAGAATTGTTAGTGCCTACAAAGTTTTGGCCTGTTCCTATCGCTAGACTGGCATTAGTATAATAATCAATCGCAGCAGTTGTCGTTAAAGATGTTCCACCAGAAGGACCCAGTGCTTTGAGGGGTATCATCTGAATATTCCAATTCACACCCACTACACCCGTTCCATTACCGCCCATTGCGCCGATCGTACCCGCCACATGAGTGCCATGCTGTGCATCGTCCATCGGATTATTATCATTATTAACAAAATCCCAACCAACGATATCATCAATGTACCCATTTGAATCAAGATCATTGCCATCCTCCCAACGGGAATCTGCTAGCAAATCACCTGCATCGATACGACTGTTATTATTCAAATCACTGACATAAGTAACATTCGCTGCATGATTCAAATCAACAAAGCTTATAACTCCATCGCTATCCACATCGGTAAGAGATCCACGTAGCGTGGTACTAATCTCTTTTTGATTAATCCAAATATTTTGAAAAAGATCTGGATGAGTATAATCAATACCGGTATCAATTACGCCAAGAACTGTCTTTGTGGTACCAATGAATCCAGTATTCCAAGCTTCACTTGCTTGGCTGCCATATATATTAGCAGGGGTTGAGAGATCACCATACATTCCCCAGAGGTTACCACTGGTGTAGTAGCTATCATCACTGGTTGATTCAACCTTAACAACTGAATTTTGCTCTACAAATCTAACATTTGAATGATTGCTTAGTGAATTTAAAGTGAAATCAAGTGAGGCGGGATCTTTAACTTTGGCTAATACTAAATTTGGATTAGTTGGCATGATTGGTTTTATAAACTCGGCGTTGTTCTGTTCAAGTAATAAAACTTGCTCTGCTAATGTTATTTCTGGAAAGAATTGAATTAAAAACTCTCCAGTCGTCATTTCATTTTCTTCACTAAACATAGTTTCCGTACACCTCTCGATAGAAGGATTTCATTTTGAAAATACTTCAGTTATGTAATGCTTGTTTCTAGATAGGTATGCCGCCAAAATTAGACTGTTGGTGACTATCACAATTGTGATTGTTGTGATTGCTTGAAAAAAAGGGGAAAAATATGTAACGGTATAAAAATCGATACCTTGATAACCGCTGCAAAATGAGAAGTTACCGTTGATAGGTATAAGCATGAATGAGATGTAATCAAGACATAAAGCAATTTAAATCGCAGTGCTTACTTGAATTGCTTGTAAAACGATTAAACCCAAGATTTTTACTGAGCGTATCTTAGATTTTTTTATAGCGCATGAAACATTACTAATGTGCACTTCAAAGTTTAGTAAAATCTGACTATCTATAAAGTCGCCAGGCAGATTGTATTTGCCCCAGCTTGATACCTAACGATTCAATTTTATGGAATGAATTTTATGAATGGCATTCAAAAATACTTCTCAGTATTAACGAGTCTAATGCTTGTTAGTGACCTAAGTTTTGCTTCCACCTCCAATTGCACACAATACTCAACTTCTGCAATTTACATTGCCTCAACCGGTCTCGTCTGTTTACAGCAAGTAAAGGTCATTGATCAAAGTAGTATTCAACTTTATGAAGCTTCGCTGCAATGGCTTGGTTCTGATAATCCCAACCAGTTTAGCTTGGTCCATGCAGATTTAGATACTACACCTGAGCAGCTGGGGACACCTTCTTTTTCAGCTGAGAATGGCATGCTGGCAATACCGAAGGTAGATATTCCTCGGCAATTTGGTACTGAACGCTATTCCGTCAATTTGACGCTGGCTCCCAATAGCGATTCTTATCTATTTAATCTTGACTCGATATCGGTTTATATCAATCCTGACCATGTGCCAAGAGTTACTTGGAAACCTTATGGCATGCTTAATTCCAATGAACGGCGTGCTGTCGATGCGTTGGGTATGTCGCTTCCTTACGCGCGACTCTCCGATGCAATTTATGATTTTGATAATACTGCAGTTGATCAGTGGGACTTGATCGACAAAATTAGCCGAGATTCAGGCATGCAAGCTGGCGTTTATCAACATCGTGAAACCTTCGAACTTGCTCTCGCCTTTCGGGGCACAGAAACCTGTGATTTCCCTTGTAGCTTGGATGAAACAAAAGAATATTTGCGTGATTTAGCGACTGATACTGCGCTGACTTTCGGATTTGATGATGCTCAGTTCAAACACGCCTTAAATTATGGCAAAGATATTGTGAATCGCTTTCCCAATCGTAGTATTACGCTAACAGGGCACTCTCTCGGTGGTGGCTTAGCACAAGCCGTTGGTGCTGTTTTAGGTTTAAAAACATTTGCATTTAATTCTGCACCAGTTCCGGATGATTTTTTTGATGATAATCCGGTGTCGTTACCAGAATCAGCCCTCAATGAATTAATTCACGTTCTCGCTGATATCCATGACCCAGTTTCCAACACCGATGAAACCGGCAAGTTTTATATTAATTCAAAGCATGCAGCGCCTTTAATTCAGTTTGATTTCGACTTGAAAGAAATCACGCCTAATCGTCTCGCAGAATTAGATAAATTGAGATTTAATCGACATGGGATCACTAAATTCTTTGAAAACGCGAGTAATTTGATGACAATTTACGCTAACGGATGGTAAAGAGTGACAATCGTCAAAGATTAATACTCCACAAGCTCAATGGATATAGAAAGTAAACATACACCCATGATGCAGCAGTATCTTCGCATCAAGGCTCAACATGGAGACAAATTATTGTTCTACCGTATGGGTGATTTTTACGAATTATTTTACGAAGATGCAGAGAAAGCAGCTAAGCTTCTTGATATTACATTGACCCAGCGGGGCATGTCTGCTGGCGAAGCAGTCAAAATGGCAGGTGTTCCTCACCATGCTGCAGAGCACTATCTTGCCAAACTCGTTAAGCTTGGAGAATCAATCGCTATTTGTGAGCAAGTTGGCGATCCTGCAACCAGCAAAGGCCCTGTCGCACGCGAAGTAACCCGAATTATTACGCCCGGCACGCTAACCGATGCAGCACTACTCGATGGAAAATCCGATAGCATTCTAGTGGCGTTGACATGTCACAAGTCTGTGCTAGGCTTTGCATGGCTTAATCTAGCGGCGGGCCAATTTTGGGTACTTGAAACAACGCTAGATAATTTGATCAGTGAAATAGAACGTATCCGTCCTGCTGAAATACTCATCCCAGAGTCATTCGATATTCCAACTGAACTCAAAGAATATGGCGTAGTTAGGCAGCTTCCACCCAATCAATTTGATTTTGATAATGCAGTACGAAATTTAACGACGCTATTTAGAACGCATGATCTTTCGGGATTTGGCTGTGATCAACTGCATGCGGCACTTCAAGCAGCCGGTGCGCTTTATCACTACCTATACCTTACCCAAGGTACTAATCTCGCTCATATTGCTGGGTTGAAAATAGAACATGACAGCGCCTATATCCGTATGGACGCTGTTACACGCAAGAATCTTGAAATCTCAGAAACATTGAGCGGAGAAACCTCTCCTACCTTAATGTCATTACTCGATACTTGCGCTACGAACATGGGAAGTCGCTTACTCAAGCAGTGGCTACATCATCCACTCAGAAACGATGCAATGATTCAAAATCGCCTGGAAAGCGTAGCGTTTCTAAAAAATAATCTAAAGGGTGCGCCACATTTTACTAGAATCAAGCAATTACTTAGACCGATAGCAGATATCGAACGCATTACCACACGTATTGCCCTCAAATCTGCAAGACCGCGCGATCTATCTAGCCTGCGCGATAGTTTCATTGCGCTTCCCGAAGTTGCTGAAACCATTGCCAATCACCTCAACGCCCATCTTAATCAATTAGCGAATGCTTTAATACCGGATGCAAATCTGGTCAAGTTATTACGCCAATCATTGCAATCGGAACCTGCGCTATTATTAAGAGAAGGGGGAGTCATCGCCGATGGATTTGATGAAGAACTCGATGAGTTGAGGATGCTGCATAGCAATTGTGGAGAATTCTTACTACAACTAGAAACGAGAGAAAAAACACGAACCGGAATCCCCACGCTCAAAGTTGAATACAATCGAGTGCATGGATTCTACATTGAGGTCACTCATATCCATACGGATAAAATCCCGGCTGATTATCGCCGTCGGCAAACACTCAAGAACACTGAACGCTACATCACCCCTGAATTACAAGCATTCGAAAATAAAGCCCTGGCAGCTAAGGATAAGGCGCTTGCCAAGGAGAAACAACTATATGAAGCATTATTGGAGCAGTTGATCCCTTTTATCGCTCCTATGCAGCAAATCGCTCGGAGCATTGCTGAGATCGATGTTTTAAGTACCTTTGCCGAGCGGGCTGAGGCATTTAATTATGTCATGCCCACCCTGACAGAAGAAGCAAGCATCGCAATTCAAGACGGGCGCCATCCTGTAGTAGAAACCCAAGTTGATCAATATATCGCGAATCACTTAAGTTTAGGCGCATCGAGCAACGATAAAAAAATGCTAATCATTACGGGCCCTAATATGGGGGGTAAATCAACCTATATGCGCCAAACTGCACTCATCGTCCTGCTAGCGCATTGCGGTAGTTTCGTACCAGCAAATTGTGCGCGTATCGGTCCAATTGATCAGATCTTTACTCGAATCGGTGCTGCTGACGATCTAGCGGGAGGGCGATCGACATTCATGGTCGAAATGACCGAGATGGCCAATATTCTCAATTATGCAACCCCGCAGAGCCTTGTATTAGTGGATGAGATAGGCCGCGGCACCTCTACATTTGATGGGTTAGCGCTTGCTTTTGCGATTGCTCGATACTTATTGAACAAGAGTCAAAGCTATACGCTATTTGCCACCCATTATTTTGAACTAACGAATCTTGTTAACGAATCGGAACGAATCGCAAATGTTCATTTAGGCGTCGTCGAATACCAAAATCGGATTGTTTTTTTACACACCCTCAATGAGGGGCCTGCAAGCCAAAGTTATGGCATTCATGTTGCAGAGCTGGCGGGTGTTCCCAAACCCATCATAAGGGAAGCTAAGAAAATTCTGGCCCATTTAGAACGCGAAGCGAATCACCAAAACCCACAACCCGATCTCTTTTCAGCGATCAACCAAGATGAAACGATTGATTCACTCCCTCTGTCTCATCCTGTGATGCGTCATTTAAATACTTTAAAACCCGATGAACTCAGTCCCAGGGAAGCGTTAACGGAACTCTATAAGCTAAAATCATTACTCGATGAACAATGATGGTGAGTAGGATTACCCATAATCGCTGATAAAAAACCAACCCAGCAATCTAGTTTCTTAAAGTTACCTTCTCTATTTGTGGCATTAAATAGTCTCGCTATAATGATAGCCAACTTGGGAAGTTATCTGAAAAAATAAGGAGATATCATGAACGATTCCGTATTAGATTTCATTTGTGACGTAATAGATTGCGTCATTTCGAACATCTAATTCTAGTTAGGCGTCACTATACACATGACTGAGCACCTTATTTCTGTTAAAGACTTTGCTGAGCAGAACGGGCTAATCCGGCAGACCGTTTTCAAAGTTCTTAAGCGTCTGGAAATTGAGCCAACTAAATCTCGCGGTGGAAATCAAAATCGTGGGCAAACTATTTCCTACATTACCCAAGATGATGCTCGCCGGATATTGGAAGCACTGGCTTCAAGCAGAAGCACACAAAATCGACAGAAGAGCGAAGAATCCGAATTTACCGAAGCTGCTCTTTACGATGTCGGCGTTTTCTATTTGCTGAGCTTGGAACCAGAACATGATCCAAGTCGTTTTAAGGTTGGTTTCGCGAGTAACCTTAATGAGCGCCTTCGTCAACATCGCTGCTCGGCTCCTTACACACAAGTAGTCAAAACATGGCCGTGCCGTAGGCTCTGGGAAAAAACAGCCATTGAGTGCGTCACCGAAGGCTGCGAGCGGTTACACACCGAAGTTTTCAGGGCAAATGCCTCGCTTATGTCAGTCGAGGAAAAATGTGAAAGGTTCTTCGACCTAATGCCTCAGCTTTCAGGTAACCAGTCCCTATGAACGTAATAACGCCCACATGGCGCTCAAGTCGACCCGTTTCCGCTAAGCTCCAGCACATAGTAAGGGGTCAGGTCTTGTAAGGCGATAAAGATAGCGCGGAATATAAAGGAACTGTTGATCAAGCTTCGTCGCTTTTTACAAAACAAACATCAGTTAGAAATTTACACGTGTTCGACGTCCTTAAACGAATAGCGAGGCTGAACGCGGCATTAAAACTATCTTGGAGATATGGCATGAAGAAACCGTTTTACCTTATGAAAAGATCGCGAGCTCAGCCTTGCCAGATTCGTCAACTTCTATAATACTGTGAAACCTCATGCTGGAATTAGCAGCATCACTCGGCATGAAAAATTAACAAACTTTTACTTCGGATTGTAACCAACCCTAACGATTCTCATGGCTTAAGTGTTTATGTAGCCGTCTAAAATTAGGAAGTGGGATCGTTTTATGGACTGACAAAGGTTCAAATTGTAATGATACCTGACCGAAAGCAAAGTACTTTAGTTCTGGTTTGTAAGCGACCTAAAATGGGAGTAAGCAAGCAACGATTAGCTGCTAAATTGGGTCGTGAGAAAACGTTGGTGATTGCAAAAGCGCTGCTAGATTGTGCCTTGGAGGATGCCGCAGAGTGGCAAGGGCCGGTTGTCATAGCGCCTGCTGATGATGCCGATTCCGAGTGGGCTGCTTCATTACTACCTGAATCAAGGCAGATCGAGGTTTTTCCTCAGAAATTAGGTAATCTAGGACAACGATTAAATGCACTTGACCAATCGTTGCGCCGTATCGGGCATTCTCAGCTAGTATACATCGGTAGTGATGCGCCTGCGCTGCAATCGGTGGATTATGCTGCTTGTCAACAGGCATTGCAACATCACGATACCGTGCTGATTCCTGCAAGCGATGGAGGAGTAGCGCTTATGGCGAGTAATCTTCATTGGCCAGAGTTAGCAGACTTACCCTGGAGTACCAGTCAATTAGGAAAAGCCCTTGTCGTGCGTTGCGAGAGTGCTGGACAATCTGTTGTATTGCTCGAACAGCGCGCTGACGTGGATGAGTTTGCAGATTGTGTAAAATTAATATCAAATCTGAACGATGATCCGCGACCCGCAAGACAAACTTTACTAAAACGCATCAAAAGTATTATTGGTCCTTAAAACATCATGCCAAGCCTAAGCATTATTATTCCTTGTTATCGTGATCACACTCAAGTATCAGCGTTGCTTCAACAGCTCAGAACGTTATCGGTTCTACCCAATGAAATAATTGTAGTAGATGCAGAGGGTGATTCGGCATGTCAGGCGATCTGTATGCAGTATGATGCGCAATGGCATCGTAGTGAGCCTTGCCGGGGGAAGCAGTTATTACAAGGTGCCCAAGTTGCGACGGGTGATATTTTGTGGTTTCTTCATGCCGATACTCGCGTTTCACCGAATTCGATTTTGAGCATTATGCAAGCGGCTGAATGTGGCGCAATTGGGGGTTATTTTCGTTTTGTATTCGATGGACCGCCTGCTTGGCCTATGTTGATTCTGGAGCCTGCAATTGCGCTCAGGAGTCGTTTCGGAACGCCTTATGGCGATCAAGGAATTTTTGTCAGAAGAACCGCTTATTTCAAAGTGGGAGGTCATGCACCGTGGCCGCTTTTCGAAGAAGTTCCTTTAGTGAAGGGATTACGCAACTTAGGACATTTTCAACCTTTATTGGATTCAATCTGGGTAGATTCGCGACGTTGGCAGCGCGATGGCTGGTGGCATCGCACATTGCAGAACCGCATGTTAGCATTGAAGTTTATATTGGGCGCATCGCCTGATACATTAGCGAAATCCTACTATTCTCAATCGTCTTAAAGGAGAAAGCTATGCGAGAGGTTGTTGAAGCGTATTATGGCGAAACGTTAACGTGTTCAGCTGATTTGCAGACTAACGCCTGCTGCACCGATGAGGGCATGCCGAGTTATTTAAAGCCATTGATGGCCAAGATTCATCCTGAAATTGCAAATCGTTACTATGGTTGCGGTCTTATAGCGCCACTGCTGCTAACTGGGTTGACGGTGCTTGATCTAGGTTGTGGTGCAGGCCGTGATGCTTATCTCTTGTCACAAATGGTTGGTGAACAAGGCCAGGTCATCGGGGTTGATATGACTGAGGCACAGTTAGCGGTTGCTACCCAATACCAATCCTATCATCGCGATGTTTTTGGTCATGCAGCGAGTAATGTACGATTCTTACAAGGTGATATCGAGCACCTTGATGAGCTTAATCTAGCCGATGGCAGTGTTGATATCATCGTCTCGAATTGTGTGGTCAACCTTGCCCTTGATAAATCAGCTGTTTTAAAGGAAGCCTTTCGAGTATTGAAACCAGGTGGGGAGCTCTATTTCTCAGATGTCTATAGCGATCGGCGTATACCTGCAGTACTAGCAAGCGATCCGATTTTGTATGGAGAATGCTTGGGCGGGGCACTGTACTGGAATGACTTTTTACCGCTTGCGAAACAGTGTGGATTTATCGATCCACGGCTGGTGAGTGATCGACCAATCACGATTGGAAATACTTTACTTGCGGATAAAGTAGGGAATATTCGATTTTATTCGGCAACCTATCGCTTGTTTAAGTTAAATGATCTTGAGCCGGCTTGTGAAGATCACGGTCAATCGGTTGTATATCGAGGATCGATTCCCGATTACCCGCATCATTTTACGCTGGATAAACACCATCGGATCGAGACAGGCCGTCAGTTTCCTGTTTGTGGCAACACTTTTCGTATGCTGCACGATACCCGGTTTGGCGATCATTTTGATTTTTATGGCACATTTGATCGGCATTTTGGCATTTTCCCGGGTTGTGGTATGGGAATCCCATTTGATCAAGACGATAGTCGTCAGCCTAGCAGTGGCTGTTGTTGACAATGGATTTGCCAATTCGCGATCCGTGTAAAGGGCGATATAACAAGACAATGTTCATAAAGATAGAGTGAGCAATATCGAATTGCGCATCGTAATTCCGCGCTGTATGCATATTCAAAAGCAAAATTTAGACTCGTAACTCATAATAATTCCATTTGGATTGTTGCCTTCCTTCATCAAATAGAAAGCACACAAAGTGCTTGCACAAATCTATCACGCGAATAGCGTGATATCGATCACTGAGTCAATTGTTAGTTATTGATAAATTGATATCCGTGAAGCAATTGAAATATAAACCAAAGTAAGTAATTTCTTAACTTGAGTTTAAAGCTTCACAAAATTTTCAATCAATTATTCGAGGACTATCATGAAAAAACCTACTCTTTCTTTTATTGCCTTTGCTTTATTTGTTGTTTGTTCTAGTGCAGCTTTTGCTGAAGGTGCAAAAGTTGAAAAATCAACGCTGATTAATGCATCGCAAACAGCAGGCTCTATTAATGCTGCTATCGGTAAAGATTCTACTGCCAATACCGGTTCCATCAGCATTAAAGATGGCGCTGAGGTTAAAGACTCAACGGTAATTAATGCATCGCAAACAGCGGGCTCTATCAATGCAGCGATAGGTGATGGTAGTACTGCAAATACCGGCTCTGTTTCGATTGGTAAGTAATTTCGGCATTCGACCGTAAGGTGAGTCTTTATCTAAGGTAAGCAGTACGGTCGAAATCCAGGGTAACTCATTAATATTTAAGGTAAATATACACTATGAGGCCAAAGATTTCGGTGCTTTTGTTCTTATTGATTTTTCCGGGTTATTTGTTATATGCCGACGAGTTTGATGGCGGTATACCGATAGATGAGCCGATCAAAGATAAATTGGATAAAAGCATCAATATCGAATATATCAAACGTAATGCTAAAGCCTCTGCTAAGAGTGGCAATGATATTAAGGATTGTGGTGGTTCGGGAAATCAAACATTTGGCCCTGGTGCTAATTTAAAGAATGCAACCATCGTAAATTTATCGGATAACAAAGGTGCGACTTCGGTATGTACGAAATAGGCGTATTAACAATCTGCAGCTCACTCATTTGATATTAGAGGAGACCTAATGATGAATTCCAGGAGAACATCAATTCGCTTCAATACGGTATTGCTGCCATTACTGATATTAGGTTGTGCGCTGAATCCTCAAAATGCTGATATTGGGTTGGATCTCACGTTACCTGAAGCCCGTATTACCATTTATCAGCAAGCGGTTAATCAATTAGGCTTAATGACTGATATTTACAGTCAAACACCTGTAAAAATCATGGTTAAAGAAATTCAGGACAATACTGGAACATCGATAGCTACAAGTGCAGAAATTCCCCGTGATGTTACAGAAATGGTAAAGACTACGCTGAATGCGATTGGCGGTAATGTTAGATATATTCCTTATGAGCCTGAATTTATGATTCAGACGGCTGGAACAGGTTATTCAGACTGGGCAGAATTTTCTCTGCCCAG
>SSFW01000022.1 GCA_008015595.1 Nitrosomonas sp.
GCCTACGGTACGCACTCGATGCGACGCACGAAGGCGACATTGATCTACAAGCGCACGAAGAACCTGAGGGCCGTTCAACTCCTACTGGGTCACTCCAAGCTGGAGTCGACAGTGCGGTACTTGGGCATCGAGGTCGATGATGCCTTGGAGATCTCCGAGCAGATTGAGATCTGAGCCCGGCGCGGCTGCCCGCCAAGCGCCTTTTGCCGGCGGGCGGCTGCTTACGGTGATGATGCTGAGGGGGTACTATCGGCCATCAGATGTCGTTCGAACCAGAGGGATACCGACAGCTCGAGCGACCGGTCCGACATTAAACTTGCCACGCAGCCCACTCGCAGTTGCTCTCGGCCGCAGGCGGCGGAACGATCTACTGCAATGGCTGCTACTACGGCCGCCCAAGTCGAGCCCCGGCACGAAGGGCCTGTTTTACAGCCAAGGTTTCGTTAAACATTCGATTTATCATACACCACGCCGCACGCACTCGTTTTCAACCAGATTGAGACTGGAATGACTATTGATCTTCGTCGTTTTTCGATTCGGGGCCTTCACAGCAAGTTTGACGTCGATATCCCGATTAGGGACAACAAGTTAATTCTTGTCGGTGTCAATGGTCTTGGCAAGACTACAGTTGTCAACATCCTATATTTCCTTATTACCGAACAATGGTATCGGTTGAAGGAGTATGATTTTGTTGACGTTACGCTCGAAATTTCCGGTTCAAGGCACACAGTCAGCCGTGGCGACTTGGAGAGCATTGACGATTTTCGGGAGCAGATCTTCGGATATATCCGAACGAGCAGCTCAAGGTATATGGTTCCGTCACGCGTAGCTGAGCGACTGGTTTCCCATCCTCGATTTATAGAATTCTTTAACTCTGACGATCTTAGCCGAGCTTCGTTTCTAGAGAGTATTGGCGAGGACCTCGGTATCAGCGCCTCCATGTTAGGCCGTCTTATGCGAGCATTGCCTCGCCAGATACAGACAGACCTTTTCTCATACCCTTCCAGCATTAGAGATCTGTCCGCCGCACTGGGTCACTTTGGAGACTATCAAGTCTTGTATCTGCCAACGTACAGACGAATCGAACAAGACCTAAGGGCAATCTTCCCTTCTCTCGACGACAGTCAGGTTAAGGAAATCACAAATAAGGGAATGAATGGATCTAAGTCTGCTGGCCGTGGCCATGTTGAACTTATCGAGTTTGGCATGGAGGATGTGGAGCAAAAAATTGAGCACGAACTTAATATGATTCGTGACAGCGCCAGGAGCCAGTTGAGCAACCTAACTGCGAGCTATCTGAGAGACATCATAAGAAACAGAGCGGCCGGTTTTGATAGAGATTTAATTGGCGTACTGGATACAAAGACCGTTCGGGCGGTGCTAAGTCGAGTCGAGGAAAATACACTTGACGCCAATGACAAAATGGAATTGGAGGCGGTTATCGGTCGAATTCGGGACGACCAGAAGCCGACCGCAGAGAGAGATCGTTATCTTGCGCATTTCTTCTCAAGGTTGTACGAGATATACAAGAGTCTTTCTAATAGCGAACGCAATATCCAACGCTTAGTTGAGATCTGCAACAAGTATCTAGACGGGAAACGACTGCACTACAGTGACAGCGAGTACACTGCGCATGTCGCCGGACGCGACGGCAAGCCGATCGACTGGAAGCACTTATCATCTGGCGAGAAACAGGTTGCATCGCTATTTACTCATCTTTTCTTAAGCAAAGAAAAGATGCAACTAGTGATAATCGACGAGCCGGAGCTATCCTTATCTGTTCCGTGGCAGAAAACTTTACTTCCAGATATTGTCGAATCCGGAGGTTGCTCGCTACTTGTTGCCGTAACCCACTCGCCATTTATATATTCTAACGAACTTGATGTTTATGCGGTCGACTTAGCTGCTTGCATCAAGGAAGTCAACTCGACAGACTCGGCGGGGGCCTGATTGTGAGCAGGACTTATGTCGACAAACTGAAGAGTGAATGCTCTAAGGCTCATGCGATCTTCCATGAAGTTATCCTGAGTATCGGTCGGTTCCCCGATTCTGCAAAATTTCTCTTCTTCGAAGGCGAAGAGGACCCAGCCTTCTATCTTGGGCATGTGACCGGCTATACAGTCGAAGAGCATCTGCTTTCCAAAATATGCCATGGCAGGGATGATGTCCTTAAGGTTCTTGATCTGATTAGAGCCGATGGTCGTCTGAATGAGCGTGCTTTATTTTTCGTCGACAAAGATCATAACGATTTTGTCGGCGGGAAGGTCTCCTGTGATGATCACGTTTTTCAAACGAAGTGGTACGCCATTGAAAATTACATCGTCTCCGAGGGGGTGTTTTTCAGGTTTTGGGTTGATTTTTTGCATTTGGATTCGGGGGATGAGAGGCGATCGAGTTACTATTCAAAATTCGTGAAAACGTACTCGAGATTTGAAAGAAAGATGGCCATCTTAATGGCGATCGTGCTTCTTGGTAGGGGGATTGACGGCCGAATGTCTAGAAAATTGAACCTGAACAACCTAAGGATGGATTTGGTTTTCGAGCTAGACTTTGAGAAGTTGACATGTAGATTTAAGCAAGGCGCGGGTAAGCATTTTGTATTATCTACGAATTGCGATGAACATCCGATGAAGGCTCGAAGCTCGGCGATTCGCCAGGTCATTGCACGGCATTTAAGAGGCCGAAATAGCAAGGAGTTTATTCGCGGGAAGTATGAGCTTTGGTTCTTCTACAAGTTCTTGACCTACGTCACACATGAATTGAGCTCGAAAGAAAAGGCAAGGGCGAGCGGTATGCGGCGAGCAACCCCGCGTATTGACCTACGGCTTGATACTTGCGCTGAACTTCTTGCCCCAAAAGTTTCATGCCCCTCGGAACTTCGTGCCTTTTTGCAACGGGCTTTCGAAAGCTCAATCTCGCCGCCGGGTGGTAGTCGAGCCGTGAGCTCGGCCATCGGGTAGCGAAGGAAGTGCTGACGAACTCTCCCACAGAGAAGCCGCCGTTGCCTCAAACTTCGTCGCCTGTAGCCGCTTGCGAGCCCACTGCCTCCGCCCGACGTCCTTTGGATAAGCGACCGCTGAGACCGAGTAGGGCGCGCTTACTTCAACTTTGAACGGCAGCCTCGCCCGGAAACTTGCCGCAGGGCCCGCGTGGCCACGAATGTCTCTTAAGGGTCGGGTCGAGACGCTCGAGGGCGGTCGGCCTTGCCGCATCACTGGTGAAGGTCTGACTCCGGCCAGGACGAGACATAGTGGCCGCGAAAATTGCGTGAGTGCGAATGGCGGGAAAGCGCTGGGAAACTTGTCGCTCCGCTGTGTTGGCCGTCGGTCAAGTCGTCGGCCTCAGCCGTCATTCGCACGCGGTTGCCCTGTGCAGCGGCAATGCACCGGCTACCTGTCGCTCGCGCGCTCGGGTGAGGTGAGCGTCGGCTTTCCCATCGTGCGAACGAGAGCTTTCGGTCCAGGCTGTGTCAACAGTCAAAACGCAAAGCTGCAGCGAATTGGCTGATGAAGCTCCCACTGGTGACCACTTCGGCGCGGCCCGAATGATGGGTTTTCCCACCCGACGCAAGTTTTCCTCCTGGCCTTGAATCCGAACTCCCACGCAGGAGACTCGATGACGCGTTTTGACACGGCCTCGACCCAATGCCGCCGTTGAGCTTTGAGAAAAGCTGTCGTTCAACGCTCGGCTATGCGGCGTGGCAAAGCGAAGCTGAGACAGGTCCGACAACAGCCGTTTGTTAAGTTAATCCTCAACTTGCGTACCTGTTGTTGGAAGAAGCACGGGAACTTCGAATTTTATTCTACTTATGGAGCTGTTTTGAGTGCTACTAGAAGTGGCAGGGGAGACAGAGATAGAACCTACCGTTTCACCGTCGCCAGTTGATGTTTTTTCTTCAGTGACAGTTACAGCAACATCAAATGCAACATGTTGTAGCGGCACGCCTGTTTCTCGACAGAATGACTGACCTTGTGTCGAACTGTGGAACCTAGCCGTAATAGGGTTAACTTTTGCGTTTCGGGTACTTCCAAACTCTTGTGCCGCCGCAACGCCTTTTATAATTTGCTTTAGCGTTTCTGAAACAAAGTCGTCTAATTTCATGCTTTACCCAAAAAGTGAAACTATAAGAGAGCCGATGGAAGCAATACTCCCTGCGTTAGGAAGAGCATCTAGTAGTGCCTTTACTACTGGTTTACTTGGATTTTCAGAGGCCATCTGAGACTCCACAGCATCAATTACTTCATATGAGGCTATAGTTTCTTCTTCAGGTAAATTTAGCCGTCTAATTTCCTCGCGAAGTGCCGCAATGTGTTGTTGAGCATCCGAACAAAAATTAACAACGTTTACAGAATTATCATTGGAACTTTGGTTAACGCGATTATTTATTCCGGAAATGTTGTATGTAATATGCTGAACAGCACTTTTGGCTTCAGGGAGCCCAAGCTTGCTAACATCCATCTGATAACCAGCCGGGATACTATGAAATTTTTCATGAAACCCTGGGTCAATGACTTTGTAAGTCTCTTCGGCTCCATTGCTCAAGGCGTGCTGAATTAAATCGCCGCTCTCGATTAGGATATCTGAACGCTGAATAAATATTTTATCCTTTTGCACACTGGCCTTTATGTTTTCAACAACCTCGCCATTTTGTTTCAAGAGGCTGACAGTATCTGTCAAAATGTTACTAAACCTCATATTAATGAACTCTCCCTATTAAATTAACTTTGTTTTCTTGCAACAGCTCTTCCGCATAACATCGAAATGCCGGATGACATGTTGTACGCACTTCTTGTTAGAAGCACAAATTTTACGGAAGGCAAAACAACAAGGCAGGAAAGCTGCAGCCGACGACATAGTGGGTAATGCGCTCCATGTGGCACGTAGGTAGATAGCATACCGCCTCGCCCGGATGGCCGCTATCCGAATTGGCTGGCCAGTGACAGCTCATGGCCGGGTTGAGCCAACGCGAGCTCCGAGTTGGCCGCCGTAAACCGGTCCTCCAGTACAAGCCGACTAGTAAAATTCTGCTGGGATGTCCAACGGCAGGTGATGGCCGATAGTACCCTCTCGGCATCATCACCGTAAGCAGCCGCCCGCCGGCAAAAGGTGCGTGGCGGGCAGCCGCGCCGGGTTCAGATCTCGATCTGCTCAGAGA
>SSFW01000078.1 GCA_008015595.1 Nitrosomonas sp.
ATGCGCCAAATAAATAGAGTCAGCACGATAGCTAGAATTACTAGCATTAGTTTGAGCCATATCGCTGAAACAATAACGATCGAGCTTCCAAAAGACAAAGTAATCATCAAATAAACCCAACGTTTGACACGGCGTGGAATGCTGCGATGCATGCACCACTCGTAGATAATCGGTCCAGTGATACGATTACCGAGTAAAAAAACATGGAATCTTTCGGAGCTCCTTGCAAAACATGCGGCTGCTAATAAAATAAAAGGGGTAGTCGGCAAAATAGGCAGAAATATCCCTAAAATACCCAGCAATAAGGCTGTGATACCCACTCCCAGGTAAAGCCAGCGCATAATCCATGAATCATGTAAACGCAGAATATGCAGACCATCTTTGTCTTGCGAACTGGAAGTTAAATTATTTATCGAATTAGGCATAATAATTTGGGGTTGCGGCTAGAAGGAATGAAGTAACCCTGTAGTAAGTATTCGCCTAAGGATAAGCATAGAATCCTAAGCACAACCCATATATACTAAATAATTCTTCTGCTTTCTGCAGTTTAATTTTTTTTAATCAGTGAATAATAAACTTTATATTAAAACATTTGGTTGCCAAATGAACGAGTATGACTCGGATAAAATGGCTGATGTCCTTCATTCCGCTAAAGGTCTTGAGTTAACCGATAAACCTGAAGAAGCCGATGTTATCTTATTTAACACATGCTCTGTTCGTGAGAAAGCGCAAGAAAAGGTTTTCCATGATCTTGGAAGGGTTCGGCATTTAAAAGAGAAGAATCCAAACTTGCTAATCGGCGTAGGAGGATGCGTTGCTAGCCAAGAAGGACATGAGATAATTAAGCGTGCCCCTTTTGTTGATCTCGTATTTGGACCTCAAACCTTACATCGTTTACCTGAATTAATCAGAAAGCGTGAATTAACGGGTCGCTCTCAAGTTGATATTTCTTTTCCAGAAATCGAGAAATTTGACCATTTGCCTCCTGCGCGCACCGAAGGGGCTACGGCCTTTGTTTCTATCATGGAAGGTTGCAGTAAATATTGCAGCTTCTGTGTTGTTCCCTATACCCGTGGTGAAGAAGTATCACGCCCGCTGAATGACATTCTGGTTGAGGTTGCCCATTTAACGTTACGAGGCATTAAAGAAGTCAACTTACTCGGCCAAAATGTAAACGCTTATCGCGGAAAAATGGACAGTAGCGAAATTGTCGATTTTGCATTATTACTTGAATTCATTCATGAAATTCCAGGTATAGAACGTATCCGCTTCACCACCTCGCACCCCAAGGAATTTACAACTCGGCTCATCGATGTTTATGCAAAACTGCCCAAAGTAGTCAATCACCTCCACTTACCCGTTCAATCAGGTTCTGATCGAGTTCTCGCTGCAATGAAACGAGGCTATAGCGCGATCGAGTACAAATCCATTATCCGTAAAATAAGGGCTTTACGTCCTAATATCTCGATTAGTTCTGATTTTATTATTGGCTTTCCAGGTGAAACAGAGGCTGACTTTGAAGCAACCATGAAATTGATCGAAGCAGTTTATTTCGATGAATCGTTTAGCTTCATTTATAGTCCACGACCAGGAACCCCTGCTGCTGACTTAACGGATGATACCCCCCAAGAAATTAAATTAGAGCGACTGCACCGTTTACAAGAAAGAATTGCGCAACACGCAACTTCAATCAGTCAGAATATGGTTGGCACAACTCAACGTATCCTTATTGAGGGCTATTCTAAGAAAAGTGCAGACGAATTATGCGGTAGAACAGAAAATAATCGCATGGTTAACTTTATTGGTGATCCGAATCGAATCGGTCAGTTCATCGATATTAAAATTACAGCGGCGTTGCCCCATTCCCTGCGTGGAGAAATTCTGAAATAAACGATTAAGAAGATAGCTTTTAACACTTGCAAACTCATTTAACCCCTGCGAGAATGCGCTAATCGTTTTCAATTAATTATCGTTTTGAAACCTAAACCTGTAGAAATTTCTTTCTCCCCCACGGATAATCAGCGCCTTGCTAATCTCTGCGCGCCATTAGATGAAAATCTCAAACAAATCGAAAATGCCCTAGATGTTAATATTGCCAGACGAGGTGAGAATTTTGTTCTCAAGGGGCAATCCAACCAAACAGAGATCGCAGCGCAAGTTCTTAGGGATTTTTATAATCAATCCCATCATCAGTTAAGTATTGAGCAAGTCCAATTAGGCTTGATCGAAGCCGCTAACTTATCGAGTCAACTGAGCCAATCGATTGATCCTGCAATTGACGCCACCTCATCACCAAAGTTGATGACACGTCGAAATAATCTTCATGCGCGAAGTTTACGTCAAGGCCAATATCTCCAACAAATTCAAGATCATGATATCGTTTTTGGTATAGGTCCCGCAGGTACGGGTAAAACTTATCTTGCAGTTGCAAGCGCAGTCGATGCACTCGAACGAGAAATGGTATCGCGGATCATTCTAGTGAGACCGGCTGTTGAAGCAGGAGAACGACTTGGTTTTTTACCAGGCGATCTGGTTCAGAAAGTAGATCCTTATCTACGTCCCCTTTACGATGCACTGTATGATTTAATGGGATTTGATAAAACGAGTCGTCAATTCGAGCGCAATACAATTGAAATTGCACCGCTAGCATTTATGCGTGGTCGCACGCTGAATCAATCTTTCATCATCCTGGATGAAGCACAGAATACGACACCTGAGCAAATGAAGATGTTTCTGACACGAATCGGCTTTGGATCTAAAGCAGTGATCACCGGTGATATCACTCAAATTGATCTACCCAAACATCAGAAAAGTGGATTAATTGATGCAGAGCAGGTGTTAAAGCAAATTAAAGGTATTGCTTTTACTCATTTCAGATCAGAAGACGTGGTACGTCACCCCCTCGTACAAAGAATTGTTAATGCTTATGAGCAGCACAGCGAACAAGCGTAAACCTATTTCTATTCCGAGCAATACTGTTGAGAAAACCTCGAATAAATTATCGCTGATGGTTCAATATGTTTCAAAGTTCCCCGAAACACCGAATCGCCACCATTTTCGTAAATGGGTCAAAGCAGCATTAGTACAAAGCGCAGAAATCGTAATTCGCATCGTTGATCAAGAAGAGGGGCTATCACTAAATCAGCGCTTTAGGGAAAAAGCTTATCCTACCAATGTTTTGACATTTACCTATGATGACACATCGCCCTTAACCGGCGATATTGTACTGTGCGCGCCGGTAGTAATTCGTGAAGCGCAAGAACAACACAAAAGTATTGACGCCCATTATGCACATCTCACCATTCACGGTGTATTGCACCTTCAGGGTTATGACCATGAAACTGATTTAGAGGCGGCAGATATGGAGCAACTCGAATCACAGCTTATGACTCAACTGGGCTATCCAGACCCCTATTAGTTAGATAAGCGTTGCAGATATTAATAACTTGTTTTAGCTACATCCAAATAACTCATAACTTATAAATGATGAGACTAATCATGAATCATTCCTCTCCCAAGATCAGTTGGTTTGAGCATATCGGTTCACTCCTCATGCGACAGCCGGAAGATCGCGAACAGCTAGTAGCGCTCTTACATTCTGCGTACGAAAGGAATTTGCTTGATGCGGATGCACTGACCATGATTGAAGGTGTAATGCATGTGTCGGAAATGCAAGTTCGCGACATCATGATTCCGCGCTCCCATATGGATACCATCGATATCAGCGAAAAACCTGCTGAATTCATCCCTTTTGTCATCGAGAAGGGGCATTCTCGTTTCCCAGTAACCGATGGAAGTAAAGATCAAATCATAGGAATACTGCTCGCTAAGGATTTGCTGCGGTACTATTCTGAGCAAGAGAGTTTTAATGTTCGTGAAATGCTGCGTCCCGCCGTGTTTATCCCTGAATCCAAGCGACTCGACATCTTGCTAAAAGACTTTCGTAGCAATCGCAACCATATCGCAATTGTTGTGGATGAGTATGGTGGTGTCGCTGGCCTGGTAACCATTGAAGATGTGCTAGAGCAAATTGTCGGTGATATTGAAGACGAATATGATTTCGATGAGAATGAAGCAAATATTGTTGCAGAGACGAACGGACATTATCGTGTCAAAGCCATAACTGAGGTTGCTAGTTTTAATGAAACACTCGGCGCAGCGTTCAGTGATCAAGATTTTGATACGATTGGAGGCGTCGTAACTAATAAATTCGGTAGAATGCCTAAGAATGGTGAGTCTGTGATTATCGACCATTATCGATTCACGGTACTCCGTGCTGATAGTCGGCGCCTGCATTTACTCAAGGTCGAAAAGATCGACGCTGCTAACCCTGAGGCATCAGATCAGGCTGATTAAAACGATTCATGCCCGTGTCCATGGGTCTGAAGCCCCCGCTAAATCCTGTTTTACTCCATGCTAAACTATTAGGCAAATGCCTAATATTACTACTCGTGTTTTCCCTCAAGCTATTTTTGATTGGCTAGTTCAGCAAGGTTGCTCCCCGATTCTAGCGCGTATCTACGCAGCACGTGGAATTGAACAACCGAGTCAATTAGAGGCGGCGTTATCAAAATTATTGCCATTTGAGCAGCTAAAAAATATTGCTGAGATGGCAGTAGTCCTAGCAGACGCCATCGCCGACCAAAAACGCTTACTCATTATTGCTGATTATGATTCGGATGGGGCAACTGCCTGTGCATTAGCTATTCGGGCACTTAGAAAATTTGGAGCCTGTGTAGACTATCTAGTACCCAATCGCTTTGAGTATGGCTACGGCCTAACCCCTGAAATCGTCAACCTTGCTGCAACCAGTAATTCCGAATATCGACCTGATATCATCATTACCGTCGACAACGGGATAAGCAGCATTGAAGGCGTTGAAGAAGCAAACCGTTTAGGAATACGCGTACTCATTACCGATCATCACTTACCAGGTGAACACCTCCCCAATGCAGCCGTTATCGTCAATCCGAACCAACCTAGCTGCCCATTTTCCAGCAAAAATCTAGCAGGGGTCGGGGTCATCTTTTACGTCATGCTGGCACTTCGCGCAGAATTACGCAAAAGAGGCGTTTTTAATAACTGTTTTAAGGAACCGAACCTCGCTAGCCTACTTGATCTCGTTGCACTAGGTACAGTAGCAGATGTCGTTAAGCTTGACTGGAATAACCGAGTTTTGGTCAAACATGGCCTACACCGTATTCGCAATGGTAAAGCCTGCACAGGTATCTACGCGTTGCTCAAAGTCGCAAAACGCGACTATCAACGTATCTCGACGAATGAGCTTGGCTTTGTGATTGGCCCACGACTCAACGCAGCAGGTCGATTGGATGATATGACGTTAGGTATAGAATGCCTAATTACCGATGATGAAGGCCGAGCGTTTGAAATTGCAAGTGAGTTAGATAGGCTCAATCGGCAACGCCGCGAAATAGAAGCAACCATGCGAGATTCTGCACTGGATCAGCTAGCGCTCAATATAAAATTTCAACAGCCCGCCGAATCTGTCTATAGCATTTGTCTCTATGATCCTAATTGGCATCAAGGCGTCATTGGATTGATTGCTTCTCGCGTCAAAGAAAAATTTCATCGGCCCATCATTATTTTTGCGCCAGGGAATGAGGGCGAAATCAAAGGGTCGGGACGTTCGATTGCTGGCATCAACTTAAGGGACGCACTTGATCTGGTATCCAAACGTAACCCGGGATTGATCAAAAAGTTTGGTGGTCACGCTGCAGCCGCAGGATTGACCATCATGGAGCACGATTTTCAACGTTTTCAAGCAGCCTTTGAGCAAATAGCTCAGCAATTGTTGACTCCGGCTGATTTAACGCAACAGATTGAAACCGATGGGGATTTAAACGAGACTGAATTAAGTTTAGCGCTTGCGCAATCGTTTGCCGAAGTTGTTTGGGGTCATGGTTTTCCCGAGCCAAGCTTTAATGCGCGGTTTTATGTGGAAAATCAACGTATCGTAGGTGAAAAACATTTAAAATTAAAGCTGCGAAAACTAATTTCAAATACCAGCTATGATGCGATTTTATTTTTCCAGACTGAACCGTTACCGGAATGCATTCAAGCTGTCTTTCGCTTGCAAGCGAATGAATTCAATGGAAACACGACACTACAACTATTAATTGAACACTGGTCAGATAATAACGAAATAAAAAATGATTAGCCCATTCCAACCAGGTGGAGAACTTGAGCATTTTCTAACCTTTGCAACCAGTCTCGCAATCGGGCTCTTAATCGGCCTGGAGCGCGAGCGAAGTCAAGCTGCAAAAGCTGGATTGCGCACATTTGCATTAGTTTCGATGCTCGGCACACTAGCAGCATTATTATCACAAAAAACCAATTCACCATGGTTACTTTTAGCTGGATTCTTGCTTGTCGGCACCATGACGATTATCGCTAACTTAAGAAACCACGAAGACCCTGATCCTGGAACAACCACTGTTACAGCCATTTTGATCTGCTATAGCCTGGGTGTTCTGGTTTGGTATGGCGATACGACCCTCGCTGTCATGCTTGCGATTGTGACAACGATATTACTCTATTTTAAAACTGAGCTACACGGACTAACACAGAATCTCGAACGGCGTGACTTGATATCGATGCTGCAATTTGCTGTTCTCACCTTTATCATCTTGCCCATTCTACCGGATAAAAATTATGGGCCTTATGAAGCATTCAATCCCTATCAAATCTGGTTGATGATGGTATTGATTTCAGGCATTAGTCTCACAGGCTACGTTGCTTTACGTTTTATCGGTCATCGCTATGGCGCCGTGCTACTCGGCGTACTCGGTGGATTAGTTTCCAGCACGGCTACAACGATGGTTTTTACACGTCGCAGCGAAGAAAACATTAATTTAGCTAAGCTTGCGGTAGTTGTGATCTTGCTTGCCAATCTCACCGTACTCATCCGGCTCGCCGTGATCAGTGCAGCACTTTCTCCTAAGGTATTACCGATGCTGCTGCCAGTTCTCGGTAGTGGTCTTATCTTAGGTCTAACCGTTACCATTTTTTGGTGGCGTGACTTTACGCAGCAAGAAGAACTGCCTATTCCAGAAACCAAGAATCCAACCGAATTTTCAACTGCAGCAGGATTTGGCGTACTTTACGCACTTGTGTTATTCATGAGTACATGGCTCTCCGATATTGCAGGCAGTAGCGGTTTATACATGGTCGCAATTATCTCAGGGCTTACCGATGTCGATGCCATCACGCTGAGTAGTCTTCGCCTGTTAGAGCTCGGTAAGCTTCAAATATCGGAAGCGGTCACCGCGATTACGCTCGCGATCATCTCGAATATTATTTTTAAGCTGGGTTTGATTTTCATTATTGGCAGTTCACTCCTGAACAAACGAACTGCTTTTGGAATGATCATGACCGCAATTGGTCTCGCAGGCGCCTTATTCATACTAGTACATTAAGCAATTTGTCGATAAAAAACCGATTTTCCCATGCAGTCTAAAATAGTCTTACCGGCTCCTGGCCAACTCCTGCGTTATACTGGCCTTACGGGTTCGAGTGATACGTTATTGCTGACAAAACTCATTCAATCGCTAGCCTCCCCTCAATCGGTAGCCATTATCGCGGCTAATGCGCTCGATGCTCAGCGGTTATTTGAAGAGATTCCATTCTTTCTCCCTAAAGCCAAAATTTATTTATTACCTGACTGGGAGACATTACCTTACGATACCTTTTCACCTCACTATGATCTAATCTCCGAGCGATTAGCAACGCTCTATCAAGTAATGAATGCGGCCTACGATATCTTGATCGTACCTGCAACCACTGCGCTTTATCGCATCTGCCCTAAAGCATTCCTAGCTGCTCACACTTTTTTTATCAAGCAAGGAAGTACGCTCGATCTACCGCATTTCCGCAATCAAATGACGCTGGCTGGCTATTCCCATGTGAATCAAGTGCTATCTCCTGGGGAATATAGCGTAAGAGGTGGGCTAGTCGATCTGTTTCCAATGGGCAGTGCACTTCCTTATCGTATTGATCTGTTTGATGATGAAATCGAAACGATTCGAACTTTCGATGCCGATACGCAACGTAGCATCTATCCGGTTAGTGAAATTCGGTTACTACCTGCACGTGAATTCCCACTCGATGAGACAGGTCGTTCACAATTCCGTGTCAATTTCCGGGAAAAATTTGAGGGTGATCCTTCTCGCAGTAAAATCTATAAAGAAATCAGTAAGGGTTCAACCCCAGCAGGGATTGAATATTACCTACCGCTTTTCTTTGAGCAAACGGCAACGATCTTTGATTATCTACCTCAAGACAGTTTAATCTGCTTGCACCAAGATGTTTATACCGCTACCGATCAGTTCTGGCGTGACACTCAATCGCGTTATCAGTTATTGCGCGGCGATACCGATCGCCCTTTACTGCCGCCTGTCGACCTATTTTTAACGACAGATAATTTTTTCGGCCACTTAAAATCTTACGCACGTATTCAAATTACCTCACAGCAGCTCGAGCAATCGGATGAAGTGCTGGCGCAGTCACCGCCAAGCGTAAGGGTTGACCGCCATGCTGCTAATCCGCTGGAAAAATTAGCTGGTTTTATCTCAGCATTCAATTCTACCGGCGGCAGGATTTTATTAATTGCTGAGAGTATCGGTCGGCGCGAAATCATTTACGAATATTTACAAGACCACGGCTTATCCCCTGGGATCTGTCAAAGCCATGCCGAATTCAATAGCAGCAACAGCCCATTCATGCTCTGCGCAGGACCGATACAAAGTGGTTTTGTGCTGAGCACAGAACTTGGTTCCGATCAATTTGCTTTCATCACGGAGAACGAGCTTTACGCTACCTATATGCATGGGCGACGTAACCGGGATTCTCGCAAAACTACTTCGACAGATACCCTACTCCGCGATCTTTCTGAGATCAAAATCGGCGATCCTGTCGTACACGAACAGCACGGTATTGGTCGCTATCTGGGATTAGTCAATCTCGATTTCGGTGAAGGTAACAGCGAATTTCTGGCCCTTGAATATGAGGGCAACGACAAACTCTATGTTCCGGTATCGCATTTGCATCTGATCGGCCGCTACAGTGGCGTTTCCCCTGAATCAGCACCGCTACACAAGCTTGGTAGTGGACAATGGGAAAAAGCCAAACGCCGAGCGATGCAACAAGTCCGAGATACAGCAGCCGAATTACTTAATCTTTATGCGCAACGTGCTTCACGCCAAGGCCACACATTCAAATTCAAACAACGTGATTACGAAGCTTTTGCGGAAGGCTTTGGTTTTGAAGAAACTACCGATCAAGCAGCTGCAATTCAAGCCGTCATCACCGACCTCACTTCCGGTAAACCTATGGATCGTTTGATTTGTGGTGATGTCGGGTTTGGTAAAACCGAAGTAGCGCTACGTGCGGCATTTATTGCAGTCGCCGACGGCCAG
>SSFW01000089.1 GCA_008015595.1 Nitrosomonas sp.
AAAGCGCCGTGACATTTGCCACAGTTAGGATTATCACTCAAGCGATGCTCAGCAATGCGATTAATTGCATCACAGTAAGGACAAACAACATGGATTGATTCCTGCATGATTTTGTTACGACTAAATAATAAGTAATCAAAAGGATTGTAGCCATTATGGCATGGTTTAGTCGAATTCTTACTTAACACCAGAAAAAGTAGGCATTGTAAAAACAAAATTCACGACCAACCCTCATTTTCCTTCCCGATAAGAAATTGATTTCGTTATAATAACGCTTTGTAACGAATCGTTATTACCATGCGACTGATTCAAAAAGCTCTGACCTTCGATGATGTATTATTAGTTCCCGCACACTCCGTCGTATTGCCACGTGACGTTGATTTAACGACACATTTAACTCGAACGATCAAACTCAAGCTGCCGCTTGTTTCGGCTGCCATGGATACCGTAACGGAAGCCCGGCTCGCCATTGCCATTGCGCAAGAAGGCGGTATCGGTATCATTCATAAGAATATGCCCATTAATGTGCAAGCAGCACATGTTGCCAAAGTAAAGCGCTTTGAGAGTGGTATTGTCTCCGAACCGATTACGATTCCACCGAACATGACTGTGCGTGGTGTGCTCGAATTGATCCAGCAGCATAAAATCTCAGGACTTCCTGTCGTAGAGGATTCCAAAGTAGTGGGTATCGTTACAAACCGCGATCTTCGCTTCGAAACAAATCTCGACCAGCCCATCAAAAACATCATGACACCCAAGAAGCGTCTTGTTACCGTCAAGGAAGGCGCTTCAAGAGAAGAAGCGCTTGCGCTTTTACATAAACATCGCTTGGAAAGAGTGTTAATTATCAATGATCAGTATGAATTGAAGGGTCTTATCACCGTAAAAGACATTACCAAAACAACCGAACATCCCAATGCCAGTAAAGATAGTCAAGAACGGTTGCGAGTCGGTGCTGCAGTTGGGGTGGGAGAAGGTAGTAAAGAACGCGCTGAAGCGCTCATCGAAGCCGGTGTCGATGTGCTGATTGTCGATACAGCCCACGGCCATTCTCAGAGTGTGCTCGATCAGATCCTTTGGGTCAAAAAACAATTTCCATCTGCCCAAGTCATCGGCGGTAATGTTGCGACAGCAACAGCAGCCAAAGCACTAGTCGATCATGGTGCCGATGCAGTCAAAGTCGGTATTGGGCCTGGGTCGATTTGTACTACTCGCATTGTTGCAGGCGTGGGTGTCCCACAAATCACAGCCATT
Source organism: Nitrosomonas sp. (assembly GCA_008015595.1). GTDB lineage: Bacteria > Pseudomonadota > Gammaproteobacteria > Burkholderiales > Nitrosomonadaceae > Nitrosomonas. The sequence goes on from SSFW01000089.1 coordinate 1,255, forward strand.
GAAAATGTTGCTAATGCCCTTCAGGGTACTGGCGTACCAGCCATTGCAGATGGTGGCATTCGCTACTCAGGCGATATTGCCAAAGCCATTGCTGCAGGGGCAAACACTGTTATGCTTGGTGGTCTTTTTGCTGGCACTGAAGAATCGCCTGGCGAAATTGAACTATATCAAGGCCGGTCTTACAAAAGCTATCGAGGCATGGGATCACTTTCTGCTATGCAACAAGGATCAAGCGATCGCTATTTCCAAGAACACAAGCAAACTGAGGCAAACAAACTAGTCCCAGAAGGTGTTGAAGGAAGAGTTCCCTATAAAGGATCCATTGTGGCAGTTATCCATCAATTGGTAGGAGGTGTTCGCTCAAGCATGGGTTACCTCGGTTGTAAAACCATTGATGAAATACATGCTAAAGCTGAGTTTATCGAAATTACTTCAGCAGGAATTCGTGAATCACATGTGCACGATGTACAAATCACCAAAGAAGCTCCTAATTATCACGTCGAATAACAAGCAAGTCATCTATGCACCATAAAATCCTCATCTTGGATTTTGGGTCTCAGTACACCCAATTGATTGCCCGTCGCATCCGGGAAACTAATGTGTATTGCGAATTACATCCTTATGATGCTAGCGCTGATTTTATTAAAGCGTTCTCTCCTATTGGCATTATTCTATCCGGCGGGCCTGCATCCGTTTTTATCGAAGATACTCCCCGTGCCCCTCAAATCGTGTTCGAACTCGGCGTTCCCGTACTCGGCATCTGTTATGGAATGCAAGTCATGGCGGCACAACTTGGCGGTGCTGTCGAATCGGCTGAAAAACGTGAGTTTGGCTATGCAGAACTCGCTATTCAAGATGGCCCACTTTTTACCGGGTTACAAGATCGAATTGATTCAAGCGGAAAAACACTACTGGATGTTTGGATGAGTCATGGTGACAGCGTCACGCGCTTACCCGAAAATTTTAAAATCATTGCCGATAATGCTGCCACACCTATCGCAGCAATGGCAGATGAAAAGAGAAAATTTTATGGGCTACAGTTTCATCCTGAAGTAACCCATACCCTGCAAGGAAAAGCTATTCTCGAACACTTCGCGCATGATATCTGCGCAGCTGGCTATGATTGGAATATGCCAGACTACATTGAGGAATCAGTCAGTCGCATCCGCGCCAAAGTCGGTAACGAGAAAGTTATTCTCGGTTTATCGGGTGGTGTTGACTCTGCTGTCGCCGCTGCGCTCATCCACCGGGCGATTGGTGATCAACTCACCTGCGTTTTTGTTGATAATGGGTTGCTCCGCCTAAATGAAGCAAATCAAGTAATGGATGTTTTTTCCAAACACCTTTACGCCAAAGTAGTGCATGTCGATGCGAGCCAGCGATTTCTCTCAAAACTTCAAGGTATTACCGACCCAGAACAGAAACGTAAAATCATTGGGAAGGAATTTGTTGAGATTTTTCAACACGAAGCTGAAAAGCTGGTTGACGCAAAATGGCTAGCACAAGGCACGATCTACCCTGATGTGATTGAATCTGCTGATAGCAAAACAAAAAAAGCACACACCATTAAGTCCCATCATAATGTGGGTGGATTACCTGAAACACTTCATTTAAAGCTGCTTGAGCCTTTACGTGAATTATTTAAAGACGAAGTACGCGAGTTAGGTATCGCGTTAGGACTTCCTCATGATATGGTTTATCGCCACCCTTTTCCGGGGCCTGGAATGGGGGTCAGAATTCTCGGCGAGGTCAAATACGAATTTGCAGAATTGCTAAGGCGCGCTGATGCAATCTTTATTGAAGAGCTTATAATCTCAGGATGGTATGAAAGAACATCCCAAGCTTTTGCTGTTTTTTTACCGGTTAAATCTGTCGGTGTCATGGGTGATGGCCGTACCTATGAGTATGTAATCGCACTTCGTGCCGTGCATACACAAGATTTCATGACAGCTCACTGGGCTGAGCTTCCTTATACGTTGCTCGGTAAAATCTCTAACCGAATTATCAACGAAGTTCGTGGTATTAATCGCGTCGTTTATGATATCTCCGGTAAACCGCCTGCGACAATTGAGTGGGAATGAAATCATAGCTACTTAATTTCATTCACTCTGTTCTTTTCCGAATCAAGCGCTTAAACAGCATAAACCTCAAAAAAGTAACTCTTTTCCAAGATTCTGCTAAGTTAAAACCCTCTAAAATTGCTCTGATGAAGCGTATAGAGATAGCAGTAAATCAATTGAAATTAGGTATGTTTGTTAGTGCCTTAGATAGGCCCTGGCTTGAGACGCCTTATCTAATTGAGGGCGTTTTGATCAAATCTGTCGAAGACATCACTGAGTTAGCTCGTCACTGCAACTACGTCTACGTTGATATCGAAAAAAGCAATCCCCAATCCATTTCAAATTATGCGGGTCAAGGTACAAAGAATAGCAGTCAAGCGGATGCTGTAACCCCCTTTCATGGTAAAGCGGTTTATGTTGATCGATGCACTGCTGAAAAAGAACTACCCACAGCACAAAAAGCGTATGACACTACGATTACACTCATCGATGAAATTTTTGAATGTATCGAACGCAATACTCAGCTTGATATTTTTGCAGCTCAAACTGCTGTAGAATCGCTGCGAGAAAGTGTTTTACGAAATGCCGACGCATTACTCCTACTTTCGCGCCTTAAGCATTCAAAACAAGCGTTGTATGATAACGCCCTTAAAGTCTCTGTTTTATTACTCGCTTTTGGCCGCCACCTTGGCCTCCCACGAGAAGAATTATCTCAGCTTGGCCTGGGTGGTTTACTCATGGATATTGGTAAACTTCACCTTCCTCCAGAACTTCTCAAAAAAACTACCGCACTTACCGCCAAAGAACAAGAAATCATGCAAAAGCATGTTGAAAACGGCGAAGCTATCCTGGCTAGAACGCCTAATATTCCTGAAGCAGTTGCAAAAATAGTGTCGCAGCACCACGAACGTGAAGATGGCGATGGTTATCCAAGAAAGCTAACTGCCAATCAACTTCATAATTTTGCACGCATGGCTGCGATTGTAGATAGTTATGAGGATCTCACGACTGCTCGGTCAGGTATTAAAGGGTTAAAACCTTTCCAGATCATCGTTGAGCTTAAAAATAGCGCACGCAGCGGGCTTAATTCTGTACTCGTAGAACAATTCTCCCATTGCATCGGAATGTTTCCTGTCGGCTCACTCGTTGAGCTCAATTCTCGCGAAGTTGCGATCATTTTGACGCATAATCGCTCTCAGCGATTTCATCCCAAAGTAATGGTTATACTGGATGCTAAGAAACAGCCTTATGAAAAACCTTTTGAGCTCGACTTAAAATCAACTAAGCCTGCACCAAGCGGGGTTCCCTATGAGATCGTAAGAGATTTACCATTAGGCGCCTATAATATTGATGCTAGCCAATATTATCTATAGTAAATGGGTTGATAAATACACTTATTTATTTTCCCCATGGCTGCCATCACTTACCAAGATTTTCTGAATAAAGCATCTGAAGTACTACAGGATCCAGCTCATCTCAATCATAAAAAAGCTTTGCTACTGATTGACTTCGAAAAATTACCTGCGCTCGAAAGTGCAGTCGGTTTTTTTCCGATTGATAATATTCTGCAACAAGCGTTTGATCTCATCAGTCATGCGCTCCATCCCAGCGATATTGTTGGAATCACTGGTCGCCATCAAATTTGCTGTTTATTGACTCAGCTTCGCTCTGAGAGTCATGCATTGTTAGCCGCACATAAAGTGCTACGAATTTTTCAGCAACGTTTCCCATTAGGTGAACGGCTTATTGTGCTATTTCCACGGATAGGCATCGCATTCAGCGGTTTGTGTAAAAATGAATTAGGCCGACTTCTTGGTAATGCAGGATCTGCACTTCAGCAAGCCAGATTCGAACATGAACCTATTAAGGTTTATGAGAAAAAGGAAGAAGATACGATTCTTCTTGGTATTGATCTTTGGTCAGACCTTGGAAATGCCATCGAAGAAGGAGAGCTTACTTTATACTATCAACCTCAGATTGATTTAGCTACTGAAAAAATCATATCAACAGAAGCGCTCATCCGCTGGAATCATCCTCAGAGAGGGTTAATACAACCTGACAAATTTATAAAACTTGCCGAGGGAACAGAGCTGATGGGTAAGCTCACACTCTGGGTGCTTAATACCGCGCTTAGGCATTGTGCTTCCTACAGAAACGCAGGCATTGATGCGGGTATTTCCATTAATTTCTCTGCTGATAACCTGCTTGATCCCGAATTACCCGATCTAGTTTTGCAAGGGATTGAAATATGGAAAATCCCACCCGACAAAGTCATGATTGAATTAACTGAATCAGCCATCATGGAAGATCAGCCGGGCTCACTGGAAACGCTGCATGAACTTAAAAAACTAGGATTAAAATTGGCCATGGATGATTTTGGTACTGGTTTTTCTTCAATGGAACGCTTATTGAATTTACCCCTTGATGAAATCAAGATCGACATGATGTTCGTAAAAGATATGCTAACTTCGCCTATTCACGAGCGGATTGTAGACTCGATGATTAACTTGGGACACCAACTCAATTTAATCGTTGTGGCAGAAGGTGTAGAAGATGCTCAAACTTATGAACGCCTAAAGCAGCTGGGTTGTGATGTGATTCAAGGATATTTTATTGGACGCCCAGTTCCCCTGACTGAGCTTATTCAACAAGTAACCAATAAATAAAGAATCTAGTTTCCATTAACTAAGATTAAATAGCATTTATGCCTTGTTGTGCACACTCCGTAAAAAAGACTCAAACATTAATAATGTCCATAAAGGTGCGCTAAAATCCCTTCTTCCCGATTGATGCTGATCAATCATTTTCTCAATAAAATCCATATTAAACAGTTTGGTTTCTGCTAATGTTTTACCCAGTAATGATTCCCTCACTCGCTGACGTAAGCTTTTTCTAAACCACTCCGCTAAGGGAACGGAAAAACCCATTTTATTGCGATAAAGCACATCATTGGGAAGATAAGGCTCAAGTGCTTTCTTGAAAATATATTTCCCTTGATTATTGGATAATTTCATCGAAGCAGGTAATCCCGATATCCATTCAACCAATTTATGGTCTAACAAGGGCACTCTTACCTCTAATGAGTGCGCCATACTGGCTCGATCGACTTTCGTTAAGATATCCCCTACAAGATAAGTCTTCATATCCAAATACTGGATAGTCGATAATGGATCACGAGTGGGGCTTTTATTCGCATAATGACGTAAAATTTCAACGGCTTTATAGCCATTCAAAGTATCTTTTAAATCGCGACTAAAGAGCTGATCACGCATATTATCGTCCATAATCGAAACACTATGGAAATAACCCTCGACCGAATCGCGTGCAAGCGCTTCAAAGGTTGCCTTGGCACGAAGAAACTTGGGTGCCCAATCTGCTTTTGGATAGAGCCTCCCTAACAAACCAAATACTGGTTTTCGTAACCCAATGGGTAGTCTCGATCTCAATTGCTCTTCGTACATATGCCATCGATAGCGACGATAACCTGCAAAATTTTCATCACCGCCATCCCCTGATAAAGCAACGGTTACTCGTTTCCTTGCAAGCTCGCACACACGATAGGTTGGAATCGCAGAGCTATCAGCAAAAGGCTCGTCATATAAGAAAGCGAGTTTATCAATTAGATCAAAATCGTCCTGTTCAACTTGATCTACATAATGTTTTGTATGGTAACGATCTGCTACTTCTTGCGCATATTTAGACTCATCAAAGACAGGATTAGCAAATGAAATCGAGCACGTATTAACAGAATCCTTCATCAAACCGCTCATCATTGCAACAACTGCACTGGAATCAACACCTCCAGATAAAAATGCACCCAGCGGAACTTCACTCATTAAGTGAATATCCACTGCCTCGCGGAAACGAGTAATCAATTCTTGTTCGACTGCCTGTTCGCTCATATCAGAATGAGGTGCAAACGGTACATCCCAGTATTGACGCGGTTGTATCTGTTTGCTATGGGGTGATAATTTTATCGAATAGCCAGGAGAGAGCTTTTGGGCATCTTTATATATCGTTCTGGGCTCTGGAATATAACCATAGGCAAAATATTCTTCAATCGCAAAATGATCGAATTCTTTAACAAATTCTGGGTGAGTATGAATTGCCTTGAGTTCCGATGAGAAAATGAATAGACCATTTTTCAATAATGCGTAATACAGCGGTTTGATTCCTAGTCGATCTCGAGCAACAAACAAAGTATCTTGATTACGGTCCCAGACGCCGAAAGCAAACATACCACGGAATCTATCTACGCACTGTTCACCCCATTCTTCCCATCCATGCACGATCACTTCGGTATCGCAATGGGTACGAAACTGGTGACCACAGGCGACTAGCTCTTTTACTAACTCCTGATAGTTATAGATCTCACCATTAAAAATCACAACAACACTTCCGTCTTCATTAAACAACGGCTGTTGGCCACTCGATACATCCATAATTGATAATCGCCGATGGCCGAATCCGATACCGGGCTCCAAATAGAGCTCTCCTTCATCTGGCCCACGATGGGTTTGCGTTTGATTTAGCTCGTTTAGTATCCGACGATCGATTTCGCGTTTACCTTGCGTGTCAAAAATACCTACAATTCCGCACATACGAGCAACCTCTCCCGATTAATTTATAATTTTTCCAATTTTGTTAATTGATAGATGCTAATTATCGACTGATAATTTCATCGTAGACATCAAGATAGCCTGCAACCATAGTATCCATACTGAAATTAGTTTCGATTAATTGACGAGCCGCCTGACCATGCTTTATGAGCATTTCCCGATGGTTATAATATTCCAATATCGCTGTCGCAAGCGCTTCTGGGTTACCCGATGGTACTAATTTTCCAGTTTGTGAATCGATTACAAGCTCCACATTGCCACCAACACTTGTAGCTATAACGGGCAATCCACACGACATTGCTTCTAAAATTGTATTTGAAATCCCCTCGGCAAGGGATGGCAAAACAAAAACGTCAAATAATTGCATTAGCTCTGATACATCAGAACGTTCTCCTGGTAACCAGGCCAGATTTTCTAAATCTGCCTGACGCAACATCGCTATACATTCTTTCCGTGATTCGCCATCTCCGACGATTAAAAGTCTTAGATGATCTTTTGCTTGAGGAATTTGTTCTACTAGTAGTAAGAAAGCCTGAGTCAAACTAAGATAATCCTTGACCTTAGCCATTCTCCCCACACTTCCAATGACAAATGTGTCATCAGAAATGAAATTATTGGGTATCGTTATTGAATTTAGCTTAGATTTAGGGCTGAATCGTATGTTATCAACACCGTTATAAATTTGCTTGATATGAGCTGGCTCGACTTTTATCGTATTGATAAGCCATCTTTCCAAATCTTTACTTACCGTAATAAAGCGGTGGATTAAAGGACGAATAGATTGTCGTAGTAAATTATATTTACGATTCTTTCCTTCAAGATCTAAGATATCTCTGCCATGTTCTCCATGAACACGTGCATTGATTCTCGCCAAGGCCGCAACGATCTGCCCTTCCAATGTAGAAAAATTACGTGTGTGTACGATATCGGGTTTCAACTGTCTTAGTAAACGATATAAGCTAACATACCAGGAAAAATTTAACCCATCTGGCTTGTTAAGATCAAAAACTTCCACATCGCTTCTTTTAATTCGTTTAGAAAAATCAGTATAGCCCTTGAGGCAAATGATGACATGGCGGTAACGATCTTGAGGAAGGTGATTAATGAGATTAACCAAACCATTTTCTAGCCCACCTACACCTAAATGATAAATAACATGCGCAATAAGCGGAGGAGATATAGACTGATTCATCATATTGATTAGAAAGATGTTAGTATCTACTATCGTTAGCTCGTGCTAATTGAAGTGATTCCATGATCGCTGGCATCATATCATTCGTAAAATTTTGTAATACTATCGCTGCCTCTTCAGGTCGATTAACATAAGGTGCAGCTAAAATAATTTCAGCCCCATCATCGCCATAACCTAATATTCTATTAAAAGCGAGATTAGCCTTAGCAACATAAGGGTTTGCTGTTTGCTCATTAATCAACCAGTACCATCTCCAAATTAACAGTTTAGATTGATGGGAAGTCAGTTGATGTTGGCTTATTTCTAATTTTTTAGAACTAACTGATAGTGTATATTTTGATTTTTCAATTTGTCGCCAAACTGGATCCATTTCTTCCACCAGTAGATTAGCGTAATTAATAAGTTCCGAATCTTCATTCTGATTACGATAATATGTGATATACACACTAACCAGCTGATTATTATATTTAAAATGGTAATAATGCTTACTTGGTTGACCAACATAGATTGGAATCCAATTTGATATTGGCTGCGAAATTGGAACCCATCTTCCTAGTCGATCTACGAGCCGAATATCAACAGTTTCTTTTTCTTGTTTCTGTTCGTCTAAGTGCCTGCCATAAATAGGCCAAATTATTAGCGAAGCGATGACTAAACAAGCTACAAGTAACTTTAACTTTAGTGAAGCGCTGGCCTCTAATGAACTCACAGTTATCGATCCCTGAATTTCGCATTGAGGCTCCAGATCGTCTTCCCGCCAAAGAGAACCCATCCAAAACAACAATAACATAACGAAACCAAAGAAAACCCAACCATATATAAGATGATCTACCCCTACCGCCAACTTCATATCACTCAAATGCCCTGTCATAACGATCAAGTAAGCTCGGAGTCCATTGGCTAGAATGGGTACAATAATAGAAAAGATAATAAAAATTAATCGTTTTACCCAACTGATATAAGTCAAATAAGCGTAGAGCGTTCCCAAAGTAACGGACGCAATGAGATAGCGTAACCCACTACAAGCCTCCACTACAGACCAGTTCCCACTTGGGATACTAAAAAAATTACCTTCCCGATAGACAGGGATTCCAGTCATTTGCAACGCACTCACTGTAAAGTCAGCAGTAAAATCGATTAGTGGTGGTATTAAGGATTCCCCAACAGGAACGGCAAAGAAAAGATAAGCAAGGGGAAATGCTATAGCCCATGCAAATCTGAAACCCATGATTGCACAAACTACAATGGGTATCATGGAGATCAAAACAAATTGCTTAACAACAAGTACGCTAGAAAGAAAAGCAAGAAGCCACCCAAAGCCTAAAATACCCAAAACGATTAGCCATTTAAACTCAGGATAATGAGCTAGACCATAAAGTGTTGTTCGCTTCTTCCAAATCATATACAGACTAAATGGAAAAATTAAGAAGCCGTGTGCATAAGTTTCAGATCGAATCCAGGTTGATACAATTGACTCAGTCGCTTCATAAAAGATAAAGAATATGGCGACGATAACCATCAACACGATATAAATCGATTCTTTTAATTCTTTTAAAGATGCCGTTCTCGACGCCTCAGGTAAAATCATTGTATTCATTTCGTAATCAATTGTTAGCCACTATGGCAAGAATCGAATTTTGTGTTAACTCGATACCTGAAGTAAGCGATCTATTCTAGATAGATTCTTATCCCAGTTATAATCCTCTATTACTCTGCGACGCGCTGCTTTCCCTGCTTCCATTCGGGGGTTCTCTAATAAGCTGATCACGTGATCGATATATGCTTCAGCACCATCTGCTACAAATAGTTCAATTCCGGGAATGGCAGTAATACCTTCCAGCGCTTGAGGTGAAGCAACAACTAATTTTTCCATCGCCATCGCCTCAAGCACTTTGTTTTGAATCCCTCGCGCTATCCGAAGTGGCGCAATTGCAATTTCCGAGAATGCTAAATAAGGTCTTACATCATCAACACTCCCCGTCACCACTACTCCTGGAATAGCGGATAATTCCAATACCGTTTTTGTAGGTCTAGCACCGACGATGTAAAACTCCAAATCAGGTATCTTTGTACGTATCGCTGGAAATAGTTCAGCTGCAAACCATCTTACCGCATCGACATTAGGCCAATAGTCCATTGCTCCAGTAAACACCAAGACTCTAGTGCCTGGTTTATAGGGATTAGCAAAATTTTGACTCGGTGAGAAATACTCGGTATCAACGCCGTTATTGAAGTAAGTAATTTTATTCTCTACTTCCGGAGATAACTGCTTAAATAAACCGGCCTCTTTCTCTGAAACAAAGGTAGCGTAACTACATTTCTTAGTGACATATTTTTCATATTCAAGGAGCAAGTCAGCCTCACGCTGATAAACCCATTTCTGAGGCCACACTTTAGTCGACGCATATTGACTCCATTTATCAGAATCAACATCTACAAAATCAATTACGCTACACGCAATGCCTGTTTCGCTAATGTACTGAGCCATCGCAGAAGAAAAAACGACTGTATGCTTGATCGTTCCGCTTGACAATTGATTGCTAACCCAGGTACTCAGCTTGGAACTTCGATAATAAGGCAGCGATAATGGCATACTCGAAAACAAGTAAATCAAACTACGCATTCTCGCCAATAGCGGATCAAGCCTGACAAAGCAAGTTTCTTCACATAATGAATTCAGATGATTCACATACTGCCAATCCTGTTCATCATCAATAAATGTACCTAGATAAACTTTAAAATGCTTTCTTAAGTGTTGTAATACATGATATGAACGAATCTTATCCCCTTTATTGGGGGGGTATGGTATACGGTGTGTAAGATAAAGCAATTTTTGCATTGCTTTTCTCTAGCCTAGATTTTTTACTATATGTGGCCCAATAAAATTGGCAAGTGCCAAAGGCATTCTTTGCCAGGCTTGAATAAAGAGGCGATACTTAGGATTAAGTGGGTTATGGTCTGGCATTGTTTTGACTTTATGTAGCTGATATTCGTAGTAAAGTGGTTGAGGTTCAAAACCCCAGTTTTTCTTGAAACTATAGGATCCTGTATCAAGCTTGCTTCTTCCAAAATCAAATATGCTGATTCCTCTTTCACAAGAGCGACGCATTAATTCCCAGTACATAAAATCATTTGCTGCCAAATCACGCGCTTCATCTATCCCCCCTCCATAATAGGGAAGCACTTCATCTCGGAAATAAAAACTCATGACTGCGCTTACTACTTTATGATCTGATGAAATGATCAATAACTCGCAATCCTCTCCAAAAGTAGATTTAAGCAATCGAAAATATTTTTTTGAGAAAACAGGCGTACCTAACCGATGAACGCTAGTCGAATAAGCATAAAAGAACCGATCAATATCAGTGTCAATACTACCTTGCAGATTATTCTTAATACCCTTTCTAACCATTGCGCGTTGCTTCCGAGGTATAGCCAACATATTTTTCTCAGCATCTACATCGATTTCTTTTCTAAATGTTACATAGAGCCCTTTGGTTACCCAATCAGAATGGCAAGGTGTAATATTGCGATATTCGAGATAGTCAACCGCTAATTGAATAGCCAACTTCTGAGCTGCTTGATCAAGCAGCTTTCTTGCCTGATCGTCTACCGCAGCAATGCCACCATATACACAAAAAGGGAGCGAACTCAGTGAGTGGCCAAAGAGGTGACTCTTCACTTCTACTAATGATAATACACCTATAATTTGCTGATCACGTTCAGCATAAAGAAACCATGTTTTATGACCAAATGCATTCTCTATTACACTTTTCCAACCAGCTCGATGAAAGAAAGTCGCTTCTTTACAGGAGACCACAAAATCATCCCATAGTGAAGCAACCTCAGGGTTCAACAAAGATATCTTTATAGAATCTGTTACCGCAATTTTATTTATAGACTCAAGTAAAGTCGTATCGATAGAACTCATCTATTTTTTTCCAAGAAAATTTGATCCATTCTTCCCCAACCAAAATCATTGAGCAAGTTAGTCAGTCTTTTCTCCATTAAATCTAGATTTAAGTAGTGCCGGAAGCGCACTTTAAGATTTATACCTTTTTGGCGAGGCTGATCAGGATCTATTTCCCAAGGATGAAAATAGAATACAGCAGAACGCTGATCTTTCTCATTTACCCTTTGAATAAACCAGCGTGAAACAGCATACGGCCACAAACGAAAATAGCCACCTCCTCCTACTGGAATATTACGCCCCAATAAATTTACTGTTGTAATGGGTACTTCGAGTAACTTTCCTGTCGGGTTGGGATAAAAAGCAAAGCGAGGAGCATCAGGAATACCATAATGATCGTGATGTACTGGGTAGATACTTGAACTATAGAGATAACCTGCTTCTTCAAGTAAGTTTAATGCCCAATAATTCTGCTTATTAATCGAGAAACTTGGGGCTCGATAACCAATAACTGGGAATCCACTTATATCTTCAAGTATTTTTTTACTGTCGGCGATATCTTTATAAAAATCATCTGATCCTAACTCTGTAACCCGATCATGATCACACCCATGGCTTGCTAACTCATGACCATTCTCTACAATACGCCGAACCATCGATGGGTAGCGTTTAGCTATCCAACCCAAAGTAAAAAAAGTCGCATTTATACCTTTTTTTTCGAGCAATGAAAGAATCCGATCAATATTCCGCTCCACACGACAAGGGATACTATCCCAATCATTTCTCGGAATATAGGGATCAAACGCTGATACTTGGAAATAATCCTCAACATCAATCGTTAAAGCATTACGTATCATA
>SSFW01000140.1 GCA_008015595.1 Nitrosomonas sp.
AAGTGATCATGCTAACGGGTGATAATGCTGCTACAGCGACTACCATAGCGAAACAAGCTGGGATCATGCATTATCGTGCTGAAGTACTACCACAAGATAAAGCTGCGGTGGTTAGCGAGATAAAATCCCAAGGAAAATATACCGGGATGATTGGAGATGGAATTAATGATGCGCCTGCTTTAGCGGCAGCGGATGTCAGCTTTGCGATTGCCGCAGGATCAGATGTTGCAATTGAGGCTGCCGATATTACACTCATGCGCAATGATTTAATGAGTGTCGCCGATGCAATTGCACTTTCGCGTGCTACTTTAAGAAAAATTCGTCAAAATCTCTTTTTTGCTTTTATCTATAATGTGCTCGGTATTCCATTAGCTGCGGTAGGTATGCTCAATCCTGTTATTGCAGGTGCTGCCATGGCGATGAGCTCTGTGTCGGTTGTGAGTAATTCTTTACTGCTTAAACGTTGGAATATGAATCACTATAATAAATAGTTAAAAGATAGGTAGTTTTAGGTTGAATGATGATAGGAGTAATGAAAGTGGAAAGTAAAACGGTTTATATCAAAGGAATGAACTGTATGGGTTGTGTTAGTAGCATCAAGAATGTATTAGAAAAGCTTCCCGGTGTTGAAAGCGCTGAAGTATCGCTTGAGGATGCTTGTGTTACCATTCACTATGATGCAGCTTCAATTGGCATTGATCAATTTAAGAAAGCGATTGACAATGCGGGTTTTGAAGCAATTACCTAAATAAATCTCTATTTGTTGCGACCCAAGCACGCAGATACGTGATATCGATAGAACTCACCCGTCAACCCGAGAATATTCGCTTCGTTTTGACAAATACGCAATTTAGGGTGGTTCGCTGAGCTATCATCTGCTATCCGAGAAGGAAGTTGTTTTGCTCGCAGGGATTTTTCTTCGGAAAACTGTTGATTGCTACCTGAAGGTATAGATTCAACGCTTAATGTGACGGTTAGCATACCCGCACTTCCAAAACCAAGTTCGGTTGCTGCCGCTTTAGATAAATTGATAATTCGATCGCCACCTCCTCCCCAGCGATCATTTATGCGAACGATTACCATTTGTTTGGTTTTAGCGTTTGTGACACGAACTTGACTTCCGATTGGTAAGGTGCGATGCGCTGCGGTGAGCTGCGCAGAATCATAAAGCTCGCCACTGGCAGTTAGTTGGCCTTCCATCTGATTTGCGTAATAAGTTGCGACTCCAGTTTCAATTGGCCATTCAGGTTTAGAAGTAGCTTTATGACTACTCGTTACACGATCTTCCCCCTTAGTTAAGGCCACGGTTGGATTATTTTGTTCAACTTCAGTAGCAGTTGAAGTGGGAACGGAACGATTGATATTGTCGAGTGCGATCTCATTATTGGGGCTTTCAATCGGTAATGTAGGATTATCTTGAATGCTGCGAGAAGTACTTGCACATGCATTTAGAATTAAGAGCGCACTAACGATCCAGAAGATTTTCATGACTGTTATTATTGTTTTCACTGAAATAAGATATTAGGCTTTCAATAATACCTGATCAATGGTTAAAACTCACTATTAAGTTCATTCATCACACTGGGTTTATAGTTATCTTGCTAGAAGCGCCATTCGCCTCCGACATAAATACCACGTGGAATATACAGTGGTAATGAAGGGATAAAATCGGATACAAATTCACGGTGATTCTCGCTAAATAAATTTTGACCGACTAGGAATACTTCTAGATTTCTAATGGGCTTATAAGCAATTTTAGTGTCCATCGTGACATAACCCGGTATTTGGTAAAAATCTATACCGCTGATATAGCGAAGCCAGAGATTAAACTGCATACGCTCAGTTAAATCGTAGTGAGAGCGAAATGAGATTTGGTGGTTAGGGCTAACTTTATCTGCGCCACCGGTCGTTGGATCAATCGATTTAAAAGTAGAGTTAGAATTGATATGCATATGGAGATAGCTGTAATTCCCTTGTAAGCGCCATCTTTGTGTCGGTTTCCAATCGGCTGATAATTCAACGCCATAGGTATGCCCTGAAGCATTGTTATTTAATCCTACCGGGTAGATGAGATGCAAAGGAAAGCTTGAATGAACAGAAATATCCTTAAAGGCTGGTGAAGCTAAATCACGCAGTTGGCTATAATCATTAAAGAAGCCTGCGATATCGATTGACGCGGTTTGGGAAATTTGATGTCGATACCCTAATTCATACGCAATCATTTTTTCTGAATTATAGTTAGAATTCCCTGCGATCTGAGCTAAAACGGGGAATGGAATAGGCGTGTTGGTTCCTGGAATCGAATTAAGTATGCGTGTATTTAACGTAATATCATTCTCAGCTCGCGAAGGCGTTCGTACGGCGCGAGAAACCGATGCCCATAGCGAATTTTCAGGATTCGGCGTCCACATCAACCGAGCATTCGGTTGAATCTCAAACCCGGTAAAATCATTATGGTCGATTCGTGTTCCTAATGTAAATCGCAGATATTCGGGTATTAAAGTCATTTCATCACGCACAAAGACGCTCGCAAGATGATTCGTTTGCTGACGCGGGGAAAGTGCGATCACTTCGGTATCAAATACTTTATTGTGATAAAGCCGGTAATTAGCGCCCCAAGTCAAATCATGACGGTTCCAAAGGGGAAATCGATGCTGAAAATCAATATCAAAGCTTTCCGCGCGGAATTGAGTAGACGTTAGTAATTTATAATCAACCCGATCGTAATACGTTTGAAACATAATGGATGATTTTTCAGAAAGGGTGCGATCCCAGCGTAACCGGATGTTACCCCCTTCATTATGTCCCCGTGCAGCAGTTGGCTCGATAATTGGGGGACCCAATAGCGTTTTATCAAACGTATCACCGATTGCGTTATAAAAAATATCCCCTTGCGCGGTAAACTGATCAATTCCTCGAGAATGGTCTAAGCGAAATCCACCTCGGGCACTGTGCCAAGCATCATTGGTATTAGCTCCGGATATGGAATTCATTGGATCGCGTGTGAATCCTTTCGTATAAAAACGATAATGGGTATTATCATTGATTGTTCCCCCATAGCGTGCACCAAAGAAACCGCGCTCAAAGCTACCACCACCGGCCGTCAACAATAGACCTTGGGTTTGAGCGGCTTTTTTAGTAATGATATTGATAATGCCATTCACGGCATTAGCCCCCCAGACAGAGGCGTTCGGTCCACGGATGACTTCGATCCGCTCAATGTCTTCGAGTAAAGTGTCTTGTTGCTCCCACTGAACGCCTGCAAATAAAGGATTGTACACACTTCGGCCATCCATCAGTACTTGTAGTTTGTCGGCAAAACGTCCATTAAATCCGCGTATACCAATTGCCCATTTATCGGTACCAATCCGTGCTACTTCTACACCAGGCGCCATCCGTAATGCCTCAGGAATACTGGTTACACCCGAGCGGCGAATATCATCTTGGGTGATCACAAATATAGCCGATGCAACCTCTGCAAGCTTTTGCGAACGCCTTGAGACAGTTGTGACTTCTAAACTCATCAGCTTTTCAATATCCATATCCATCAGATTATTGGTTTTTTGCTGTGGAACGTTGTTCAATTCATGTGCTGCTAGAACTATCGTTGCCAGATGAGTCAATACAATTGCTGAGAGTATTTTAAACAATAGGGGGGTACGCAATATTGGCATGTTATTGATATACCTTCATAGCAAGTTGTAATAATTTTGAGCTAATATCCAATTTCGCATTTCGCGCTGACTGGAGATTAATTTCAAACAAAATCCGATTCTGTGCCACGATCATATTGATCATGATTCCTTTGATAGCAGCATCGGGAGTGTCAGCGATGGTGAGAATGGATTGACCTTGAACAAAAGCTAGAATAGAGGGGAGGCTGCTGATATTTGGTTTTGATATAAATAAAACTTGGCAAACCTTAATTTCTTCAAGCTGGGAAAATCGTAAGACATGAATGCGTTGGTTATTAATCTGCTTTACTTGTAGGTGATCGATTTCTTGCCCAAAATAATCTTCACCATAGATGCAAAAATTGAGGGGTTGGTTAATTTCATAAGGCCATTGAGTAAAGGCAATGAAATTGTAAATAAATGCAGCTTTTACTTGATACTCATCAAGCGTATCTGCGATCGAAGGGAGAGGGAATGTAAGCAGTAACAATAACCATGCTTTCAATAGTAATTGTTGCATCGTAATTGAGTTATTCTTCGCGCTATTTCCTATTAATTGAACAAGCATCGATGAATTTGATACGCAATGAATGACTATGCCTTCACCACACTATGTAGCAATATCTGTATTAACTTTGATTGCTACAGTTAATCAGCTTATTCTCAGCCGCTAGAAATACTTTGTTCCTACCCGCATTTTTGGCAGCATAGAGTGCTTTATCCGCCAAATTGATTAACTGGTCTGGATTTTCAACACTGGTTTCTTTTTGAGCAATACCGATACTAATTGTGACCTCAATATTATTTTCATCGATTTTGATCGGGTGAGACTTAGTGTACTGACGTAATCGTTCTGCAAATTGCACGGTCGATTTCATTTCAATGCAGCCACTGTGGCAAATAACTAAAAATTCTTCCCCCCCCATGCGGCAGAATGAATCCCCTTTACGGGCATTTGATCGGATTAACGTAGCAATTTCGATCAACACACGATCACCCGTCGCATGACCATAAGTGTCATTAATCTTCTTAAAATAATCGATGTCAATTAACATGACGGCCATGGATTGATTCGCGCGTTCACTATTGCTCCAAGTTTCAGATAGAACATTCATTCCCGCACGACGATTAGGCAGTTCTGTTAGCATGTCCGTCAAGGCAATGTGCTCTAATTTTCGATTGGTTACTGCCAATTCTGCTGCAAAACGTTTGAGTTGTTCCCTGTCACGTTCCCAAGATTCTTGTAGTTTCCGATAATGCCAAGCGGCTCGAAGTCGGGCACGAAAAGCTCTAAGATTGATGGGCTTAGATACATAGTCATCTACACCGGCATCAAATGCTTCAACAATATCTTCTTCATTCTCGAGGCTAGTGAGCATGATAATGTAAATATTTTGCCCCCAATCCGTTGAACGAATAGCCCGAGTTAGCTCCAGCCCGTCCATGGCAGGCATAATCCAATCAGTAATAATAATATGGGGCTGAACCTCTATCGCGAGTGACAATGCTTCTTTACCATTAACTGCCGTATGGACAGTATGTCCGAGTATATTGTTTAAGATGCCCTCGGTAAGGAGACGACTGGACAATTCATCCTCGACGAGTAAAACACGTAACGTAGCAGCATCAATCGATTCCTCGGGTCTAGGTGCTGGGGTGCTCGCCATTTTCTGGAAAGAAGGCGGTGCAACTGCTGGAAGTTTGAGCATCTCACCCCATTGTTGCCAGTTATGCATAATTTGATCAATAAATTGGCCAAACGACTCGGTATCCAGCCCAATCTTACTACCTAATAACATTAGATCAGCGGTGCGTTTACTATGCTCAGATTCTGGGCTGATACCTAAATCTGCAATTTGCTTGGCAAGGTAGAGAAGATGAACGATTTGATAAGGGCGCGATCCTTCGGAAAATCCCGACTCATGAGGTGATTCGTGGTAATAGATGGGCTCAACCATAATATTGGGAACGCCAAAATTAATTAACATCGCTGCAGTTAATTGATTATGGTCTGTTTCCAAAAACTGTTGCTCTAGTAACGGAAGTGATGTGTTGGTATCTTGTTTTTCTAGAATCTCAGTATATTTACCAGGATAAATCGTTGCGAGCGCCAAGCAACCAATTCGTGTCATTAAACCACAGGCAAACAACTCATCAGGGGGACAAACTCGAACTGATTTACCGAGTTCTTGCATAGCAATTGCCATTAACAGGGAATGTGACCAAAACTGTTGATAATTAAAACCTTTACAAGGCCCACCTTGATATTGGTCAATGAGCGAGAAGCCCAAGGCTAATTGTTTGACAACGGTCAATCCAACGCGAGAAACTGCTTCTGTTACCGAAGTGATCGGACGTGCAGATTGGCTAGCAAGGTTTGCTTTATGAATCAATCGTCCGGATAAAGCGGGATCGGTTTGAATGAGTTTAGTGATTTCGCCTAATGTGGCGTCTTCTTTTCGGCAAACTTCAAGCAATGCAAGTGCAACGCCTTTGGGGCTAGGGAGCAGGGCGCTGATATTGAGTTGCTTAATATCGGCGACTTTCATAATGATAGCCTAGGGGATTCACAGCGTCGATATCCCAAGATTTATTCGAGAGTTGAAGCATGTCATTCTTATGCAGCGGCTTACTAAAATAGAAACCTTGCAATGTTTCACAACCTAGAAATTTTAATATTTCAGCTTGATTAAGTGTTTCGATACCTTCTGCGGTGATATGAAATCCTAAATTCTTAGATAGTGTGACGATTGATCTGACAATTGCCAAGCTATCTTTATCATCGAGTAAACCACTCACAAAACTTTGATCCACTTTGATGCTGTCGATTGGTAAGCGCTTTAGATAATTCATGGAGGAGTACCCTGTACCAAAATCATCGAGTGCAATGTGAATTTTATTTTTACGTAACTCACGCAGCGTAGCAAGGGTATTTTCACTATACTCCATTAATGCGCCTTCAGTAACTTCAAGGGTCAATTTATGAGGCGGCAACCCTGTCTCAGTTAAAATCGAAAGCACTGATTTGATTAAATCAGGGTTTTTAAATTGTAACGGAGATAAGTTGACAGCAACTTTTAAATCACCCCCATTTTTTAGCCAATGGGCCGCATCGCTACAGGCAGTTCTTAATACCCACTCTCCGATCGGTATGATCAAGCCATTTTCCTCGGCGAGTGGGATGAAATCTAAGGGAGAAATTAATCCTTGCTTGGGATGATTCCAGCGAATCAACGCTTCAGCGGACTTAAAGTGTGATCTCTCAACATCAAATTGAGGTTGATATAGCAAATGGAATTCATTATTTTTTAATGCATTACGCAAATCATTTTCTAAATTCAAGCGTTTTTCCGCTTCTTGTGTCAGCGTAACACTGTAAAACTGGCAATTATCTCGCCCTTCCGTTTTTGCATGATACATTGCTGTATCAGCGTGTTTAAGTAATGCTTCAACATCTTCACCATCATCGTGATACAGTGCAATCCCAATGCTTGTGGTAAGTACTACATCACGGCTGTCTAATCGGAATGGACGTCGCATGGTCTCACGTATTCGATGCGCAAGTACCAATGCATCTTCTGCCCGTGTCAGGTTCGGGATTACGACGGTGAATTCATCTCCCCCCAATCGTGCGAGCTCTATTTCGGAGCCAGTTGTGTTGCTACGAGATACAAAATCAGAGGAGCGCGTGCTACTTTGAAGTCGATCTGCAGCCCACTGAAGAATAACGTCCCCGGTGTTATGGCCCATTGTGTCATTAATGCTTTTGAAGCCATCGAGATCAAGAAATAAGATAGCAAGTTTCGAACCGATATATTTTGCACGTTTTATTTCGCGTTTTAGCCTATCAATAAACGATTGACGATTAGGAAGTCCGGTTAAGCTATCAAAATAAGCTAACCGAAAGATTCGATTCTCAGAATCTTTTCGCTCCGTAATATCGCGTACCAAGCATAAGATCTCATTGGAATCAATGGCTACAACACGACTTTCGTAGTATTTTTCACGATCACTATCGCCATTTAATTGATACTCAAAGTGTTCGACTGCGCCATATTTACGGGCTCTTCCTGCTGCTTCCAAATGGGCCTGGGTAATATTTGCAGGCATTCGCTGGTTTAAATCATCTCCCGTTTGGAAATTTAAAAAGGCATTTTTATCAGAACTACTTTGTGTATCAACGATATGGCCATTATTATCTATGATGAACATCGTGTCAGGAATGGCACTAAAAATAGCTTTGCTACGGGCATTTGCATTCTTTAAATCCAGCAAATTGAGGTAGGCCCGCCTGAGATATAACAATCGATAATTGATCAGATTCCAGTTAATTGGTTTTGCAATAAAATCAGTGGCGCCTACTTCAAACGCATGATCGATTGATTGAACATCATCCATACCGGTGACCATGATAATCGGAAGTTCATTGCCAATTTGCTTGCGCAGGTAAGTACACACTTGGTAACCATTCATTTGGGGCATCTCAACATCTAACATCACCATATCGGGTGAGGATGTATTAAATAACTGAATCGCTTCTTCCCCATTACTTGCCAAAATAACTTCGAAACCTGCTTGTTCCAAAGCGGCTTGCATCAAAAAGCGGATCGTTACATCATCGTCAGCAAGTAGTATTTTAAAAGTTCTGCTCATTGAGATTGATTGATGATCGCTTTAACTTCGATTATTACTTGCTGATAAATAGCTAACATCCCTGAATACAACGATTCAGCGAGCGCTAACTCCCCATTTTTACTATATGCTTCAATTTGTTTGAATATTGTTGATAATTCCTCAGCACCAATGTTAGCTGAACTTGATTTTAATGTGTGCGCCGTTTTCCTAATAGTTTCAATATCTTTATCATTAAACGCTCGGTCAAGTAACTCGATATATTTTTCTGCAGACTCGAGAAAAGCGCATAAAATCTTATTGACTAGCTCGTGCCCATTTGATGCATCAAGGCTACGGATCTGATCTAACAATACGGGATTTAATAAAGGCATTTTTTTTATTTCAGTATTTTCTTTTGGTACATGAGATTCTGACATTGCATCGACTAAGTTTGATTGAGTTTTTGTTTCCCATTTAGTGAGGACTTGATTTAACTGATTCAATGTATAGGGTTTTGAAAGAAAATCATCCATACCCGCTTCGATGCAATGGTTACGATCATCTTCAGTCGCGTTAGCAGTCAACGCAATAATCGGTATTGTTTGACCGTATTGTTTGCGAATCTGGGTCGTCGCTTCAAATCCATCCATGATTGGCATTTGGCAATCCATGAGAACGATATCGTAACGTTGTTTATTCATAAAATCTAACGCTTGCTGACCATCGTTAGCAATATCGACCTTGAAACCTAACTTAGCAAGCATCGCTTTAGCTACTTCTTGATTGACTAAGTTATCTTCAGCCAGTAGCACCTTGCCTTGTGTCAGGTTTTTTGCTGGTAATGCCGAGGTAGATTGTTTTATTGGTGTTTCTGAATGAGCTGATTTATCAGAGCGTTGCAAGACATCTAGGATGATTTCGAGTAGTTCCCGTTGTCGTACTGGCTTATTAGCGCAGCGTAGAATGCCAACATTTTGTCGCTCTAATTGTGAGGCATTGCTATAGGTGGAGGTAAGCATCATGAGGCGAGTTTTGCTCAGGTTAGCATCGGATGCAATAATTTTTGCAAGTTGAAGGCCGTCCATTTTAGGCATATGCATATCGAGGATAGCTAGCCGATATGGATCACAATCTTCTACTGCTTTGCTCATCATGATTAGCGCTCGCTCCGCATTCTCAGCACAATTTACTTTTACATTCCAACTTTTTAACTGTAATTCCAGTATTTCACGATTTGTTTGATTGTCATCAACGATTAATACTCTGGTATTGTGCAGTATTTCTAGGTTTGGTAAAGCAGCAATAGCTGCAAGTGAACATTTCTCCATCTTGATGTCGATCCAGAATTTGGAGCCGTGACCTGAACTACTTTCAACCCAAATTCGACCATTCATCAATTCTAATAAACGCTTACAAATAGTGAGCCCAAGCCCTGTTCCACCGTATTGGCGGGTTGTTGAACCATCCGCTTGCGAGAAATGTTGGAATATTTTGTCATGATAAGCCTCAGGAATACCAATCCCTGTATCCGCAACACAAATATTAATATGAATTTGCGTTTCAGATTCTTCTATTATGCGTGTCCGAATAATGACTTCGCCTTGACTGGTGAATTTAATCGCATTATTAATTAGATTCACAAGCACTTGTTTTAAGCGAAATGGGTCGCCTTTTATCGCAATCGGTATATTGGGAGGTATGAATTGTGCGGCCAACTCTAACCCTTTTTCATCAGCTGGTTGAGCAAACATGATGAGGGTATCTTCGATTAATTTGACCAGTTCAAAATCAACCGTTTCAAGCTCCATGTGACCGGATTCAATTTTTGAAAAATCCAGAATATCGTTAATAATGCCGAGCAAATGCTGACCCGATCGTTGCACAGTATCTGCAAATCGATACTGATCTTTAGATAGCTCAGTATTCAGTAACAATTCTGTCATTCCCAGTATGCCATTCATGGGTGTGCGTATTTCATGACTCATCGTAGCGAGAAACTCGCTTTTGGCTTTACTCGCTGCTTCCGCTGCTTCTTTTGCGAGAACCAACTCTGATGTTCGTTTTGAAACTTCATCCTCTAAATGATCAAGATGGTTGGCTAATTTGGAATCTCGTTCTTGAATGACTTCCAGCATATTATTGAACCCATTCGCTAGCATATCGAGCTCTACGATATTACTTTTGGGAGTTCTTGCCTTATAGTCTGCTTTGCTCGTAACATGTTCAATGACTTCTGAGAGCTGATTGAGTGGATTCAATACTGAGCGATTTAAATGTTGCAATAGTCGATAAGCAACATAAAGTGCAATAGTTGCAGCAGCAATTGTGATTAAAACCTGCCATAACATTTGCCAATATAAAGGCAACATAGTGACTTCTAAATAGAGCGCCCCTAATGATTGATCATTGAAGCGGATTGGTTGAAGTAATTTGATATATTGTGCATCGATTAAGACTTTTTCTTCATTTAAAGAATCAAAATGGGGAAAAGCATGATGGTTATTTGGGTATTCTGCAAATTGGTGATGATTCTCACTGAAAATAGCCGCCGCATTGACTCGGCTTAGGTTATTTAGTGAATAGAGTAATGTTTGTGCAGAATTTTTATCTTGAAACATTAAAGTTGCAGTTGCATTTTCTGCCAGGATTTTCGCAGTGGATTGGCTCGTCTCCATGAGTGAGTAAAGATTAATGATAAAGCTACTCAATATGACCAATCCAGCAAGTAAAAACATTGCTGTACTTTGTGAAATCAAACTAATTTTTTGTAGTTTATTTTTTATTGTGGTTGTAGCAGGTAATAGGGGATTCATTATTGATAAACCTCTTTAGCAAAGCGGAGTAATTGTGAGCTGAGTTCTAATTTTGCTGTGTGAGCAGGCGTCAAATTTGCTTCGAACGTGATTTTGCCTGCATTAATCCCCATATTAGTTACAACTTCTTTTTGGCAGGTTCCCGTACTATCAGCAACCGTTAAAATAGGGCCGCTACTTATGTGGTCAAGAGTGCTTTCAAGCTTATTACTAACAGCAGAGCGGGAAATATACAAAAGATGGCATTCACTTAATTTATCGGGATCAGACTTCAATAAAATGGTAACTTGCAAGTCTTTTACTTTTCTTTGAGCGATGTAATCGAGGAAACACATATTGAAAGTACTGTGTTTATCAATCTTAGTAGGTGGCTCGGGAAAGCTTGCAAAATTATAAAGAAATGCAGCCTTCAACCGGTATTCAGTCGGTTCTTCGGGTTGTCCAAAAGAATGGGGTGAATAAAGCACAGCGGTAAGCCAAATGGGTAATGTTATTATTAAATTGACTATTAGTATAAGCCCATGACAGCTAGAGTTCTGTTTACATTTAAAAGGTTTTTTTGGCTTATTTATGCTGATCGATTGCATTAATTGCTATTTGTTTTGCAATCGATGTTAATAATCCGACTAATCATTGTTAATTAAAAACGGTACTCAAGCCTAAATCTAACCGTTCTACCAGGTTGCAATAAACTATTGTGCCAGCTTGAGTCTGAAACCGGATGTAAATAGTGCTCATTAAATAAATTATAAACAGCGAGCGATGCCTCTAATCCTTTCACCCAACGAATATCTGTCATTAAGTTTAAGTTAGAGAGAAAATAACTATCGGTGTTGGGACCATTTAACGTTTTTCTTTCACCGAAATATTGAAGCTCATAGCCGCCTTTTAGGCCAGACATAAGTGGAATTGGAACCAAAACGTTAATCTTTCCTAATAACTGGGGAGAATTAGGAATATGCGATCCTTTTTGTGAAGCATCTTGAATACCCAAGCTACTTCGTAGGCGAGCTCCCCAATTCCAGGTTTTATCAAAATAGAGTTCTACCCCTCTTGCGCGTACTTTGTCGTGGGTTTGCTGATACTGGGAAGCTTCCAACAACGGATTAAAACCCAATGCGATAATGTTGTAAACATCCCAGGCATATAGCGAAGCCCGCAAATTTAGATTGGGTTCGGGAAAGTAATCTGCGACCAACTCCGCTGCATCAATGGTTTCTCCTCTTAACCCTGGGTTTGAGATTTGAGAAACGCCATCTCCATAATCACGCTCATAGGAATTGGGGGATCGGTGTGCACGACCGTAAATGGCTTTAAATGCAGCTTTAGGTGTAGCTTGCCAGATTAAAGCGCCACGGGGGCTCAGGCGATTGCCGATCCAATTGTTGTAATCGTATCTCACCCCCAATGTTGATGAGAGGGTATCGGTAATGCGCCATTCATCTTGAAGATATACCCCTGTTCTAACTACTGAGCTTCTAACGGTAATATTGTCCGCGGGGCTCTCCAAATACTCGAATGTCTGCTTGATATGTGTATTATTCTGGTATTCAACACCGGTCATCAATTTATGGTTTGTGATTGCGCTTGAAACTAACCTTAATTCAGCACCATGCCAGAAACTTGGACCCGTTGATAATGTTTTTTGCCCCTCATAAACTAATGGGCTATCGTAATCGTATTTACCGATGAAAAGTCGCCCAAGTACATTAAGCGTGTCATTGACAAAATTATCGTTATATTGCAATTGAGAATTCAGACGCCGATCTTTAAGGTATTGCCCAGAAATGAGCGGGTCTGAAAAATAAATTGCCGTGGGGTCGTCTTTTTTGCGATTACCGTAGATAAAATCAAAGGAAACAGGCCCTTTTTCTGCTCTTGCAAAAATCTGCTTAATATTTTCGCCATCCATATGGTGAGCAACACCTGAAATAGCAGCATCACGAAAATCAAAAAAAAGATTTTCACCGCGTGCTTGAACGCCTGAAACCGAAACTAAAGCATCGACACCGTTATCGAATTTTTTCCCTAAGGTAGCACGTTCTTGGGGCATTACTTCTGCAGTTTGATAAGACCCAGAAAGTTCAACGCCATTCACATTAGAGCCTTTGCGAGTAATAATGTTAACGACACCTAACATTGCATTCTGCCCATAAACCGCGCTCCCCGGCCCTGGGATGAACTCGATGCGTTCGATTAAATCGACATCTAGCGGAAAATCCCGCCCCATAGGACCTTGATCATAAGTCGCATCATTGATTCGGTTACCATTGATTGAAACTAAAATACGCGTATTAAAATCGCCGAGAACATTAAAACCCCTTACACCGATATAGTTGTAGCTAAAATCATAAGTAGCAAAAACACCTGGAAGGCTTGTTAATATCTCACTTAATGTTCTCCAACCATAAGCTCGAATATCATTACGCGTAATAACCGTAACCGCTGCAGCCACCTCGCTTTGTTTCTGCTCATACTTGGAGGCGCCTGTAATACTGACATTCATTAATTGTTCCAGACTCATATCTTCAAATTGCTTGGAAGCTAGCACTTGAAACGAAAAAAAAGTCAAAACTAAAGTTAAATAAATACAGCGCATGATAAGAACTTAAGAGTGATAATTAATGCCAATAAGTAGCAAAAGGACTAATTTGCTAATTTATCAGTTGAGGTATGCGCTTGAATTGAATTGAAAACGCTAAAATCAGGGACATTTCACAGTAACCATAGCAGGTGACTGCTATTGAGCCTACTGGTCCTATGAAATACTGCGAAACGTATCGGTGGATTGGGTAATAATTTACCCAATGTTAAGAAATAAATTTTATTGCGATGGAGCGCGAGTGATGACGCCCGTATAGAACTGAATGCTATTTTGACGGCGTTCTTCTATAAAGCGTTTTAAAGAATCATGAATGACTTTGAAGGCAATATCACCCCAAGGAATCTCGTGCTCATGGAACAATTTGGTTTCTTGACTTTCGATACCTGGAAAAAAATTGGTATCGATTAATTTTGCCCGATACAAAACATAAACCTGACTGATATGGGGCAAGCTATAAACTGCATAGAGGTCACCAATTTCAATATTTGCATTGGCTTCTTCATTGGTCTCACGAATCGCAGCCTCTGCTAATGTTTCTTGATTTTCCATAAATCCAGCTGGAATTGTCCATAATCCAATCTTTGGTTCTATTGCGCGTCGACATAATAGGATTTGATTGTTCCATTCTGGGATACATCCCACAATAATTTTAGGATTTTGGTAATGAATGGTGTTGCAGGTTCCGCATACGAAGCGGGGTAGGGAATCGCCATCTGGAATTCTTAACTCAACGGGAGCACTGCAATGGCTACAATAATTCATGTGTTTGCTAATTGTAATTTAGGTTAAAACTCACGCCATGAGATGAATCAAGAACGGCTGCTGACCGAGAAAAATTGCTCGGATAAAATATTGCCTAGCTGATCCATTGCTGTAACACGCCATCGACCCAAGCTTGTTTTAGTTAAAATTTTACTTGAGTGAGCTTGCCAGTCATTGGTATTGATTGAAAACGGAA
Source organism: Nitrosomonas sp. (assembly GCA_008015595.1). GTDB lineage: Bacteria > Pseudomonadota > Gammaproteobacteria > Burkholderiales > Nitrosomonadaceae > Nitrosomonas. The sequence goes on from SSFW01000140.1 coordinate 14,665, forward strand.
TTTTAGCAACCTGTTTATCTTGGTAATACCAATTCACGAATATTTTTTCCCCCTTTAGATTACGAATATGCAAGGAGTAATAAATAGTCTGATTCATTCCTCTTTGGAGTTCAATATGATCAATTGAATTAATAGATTCTTGTTTTCGGATTGATGTAGTCAATTGTGCTTTTATAACGTAATTTGACTGCGTCTGCGTTGGTTTTTCTTTGGATTGCGAATTATTCAATTTCAACCCTTTTGACTCGGGTTTGGATGAAGGAATAATCATCGCTTGCTGAGCATGATTTTCATTGCTAGTGACAGCATTACTTCCGGACTCAGTTTGTTTCCCTACATCACTGGGGACCACTATCGTTCTGGCTGTTTCGGGTGAAGTCGCGTCAACGATTGATTCTAGATCAGAAGTTGCTTGTTGATTGCCGCTAGTTGATTGACTCCTATCTTCATTTGAGAAAATCGATGATTCAGCTGATTCCTTCTCGCTACCGGTTAGTAACCAATAACTCACTCCTAATAGCAGGAATAATAGCAATAAGGCTGCTGAAATCTTAAACCAATCAAAGGGCAGTTTTTCTTCATCATGGCTTTCAGTTATTTCAGAATTATCGGCAATCGTAGATGCTGGGGACTGGGGAATTTGGTTAAGCTTGATAAGAATTTTAAGTTGCTGATCATTCATTTTGCAGTATATCGATAGTATGGTTTAAGAAATATTCTAGGCTATTGTTGCAGAGAGATGCTTATCGGTGATTAATTCCGAGCCTTGGTCATGAAGGCTAAATAATTACTAAATTATATCCAAATTCCGTGTGGCTTATTCAACTTAGAAAAAGAATCCACAAACGCCATGGCTACTGGGTGAGAGTATGGTGTTAATGGCAATAAAAAAATTATTTTTTGGAAAAATCTTTGTGTTTTTTCTCACGGTTAATTTCAATTCTTCCGTATAGATTAATGGTAAGCGCATTGCACTTCATTATTAAAATTCTATATGGAGAATATTTAAAATGAGACCACAAATTATTACTCAACTATCTGATTTTCCGGAATCAATCGATGAACAAATTCCGGACACTCGAGTGATGAAAGTTATTGATGATACTGATTTTACTGACGATGATTTTGAAGTAGAAGAAATTGAAGTAAATAAGGTGATAAATGACCTGTTATTACATTAAACAAGCCATGAAGTGTCTGATCCAATGACAGTACAAAGAAGTTGCTTACTTTCACCGATGATATGGACTTAGATTCGTAGTTGTTTTCAGGAAATTTCAAGAAGATTAAACTTCTTCTTCAGGTGGAAGTAAGCGAGCTTCATCCTCTAGCATAATTGGAATGCCATCACGAATAGGAAACGCCATTCGGTCACGTTTACAAATCAGCTCTTTTTCCACTTTTTTATAGATCAAAGAACCCTTACATAAGGGGCAAACCAAAATATCCAATAATTTAGTATCCATAAATTTTTCTCTCAGTTTGTTCAATAACGTTACTTGTAGCGCTGTATTTGCAACGATCGATTCTTTCAAAATCCAGAAACGATCATCAATAAAACTCAAACATTTAACCGCATCTTCTTCTTTGATCAAGATAATATCTGCGTTAAGTGAATCAATATAACGTTTGGTAAATTGTGATTCATTCAGTATCGATTGTTTGCTTGCAGTAATATTCAAATAAGCAAGCTGGTCAAAAAAACGTTTAGCATGTTTAATGCTGGCAATAGCGTGTAGTTTCTGGCCCGATGTAGTTAATTTTTTAAAATGATCGCTAGTATGAAAAAAATTAATAAATTCGCTACTACTGGTTTTGACATAGTAAATTTTTGAGTTATCGACTTGTTCAAAAGACTGCCTATTTTTTTCGTTTAAAACAATTGCATCGGCCAAATTTAAACGCGTAAGATTATCTCGAAGTGGGCCAGCTGGCAAAGTAAAGCCATTTCCAAAATAATATTTATCGCTATCTAAAACTAATATTTCTAAATCGCGAAACAAACGATAGTCATGCAACCCGTTATTGCATATCAATACATTCCGATCAGGGTGAGCCTTTAGTAAATCGAATCCAACCGTACTAATATCCTGTCCGATCCAGACAGGGCAATGATGCTTACTACAATGAAAAGCCAGGAATGAAGCAGTATCTCCAACTTGAGTTTTATCGCTCGAAGTTGTCACTTCAATTGGCGATTCCTGATAGCTATCAGGGTAGCTACAGCTAATAACAGCAGGTCGCAACCCATTAGATGTTAAAAAATTTACTAACCAGACAGTGAACGCCGACTTATCAATGCTATTAACCGTTATGCTATCAACAATGATAATCGGAACGGGATATCGTATTGGGGAAAGCAGGCCATAGCGATAAGTTGAGCGTTTAAGCTTAAATGATAGCTCAAGCAGTATACTAATTGGCCATAAAACTGCATGAAGTGGTGTTAATCGCTGCCAGTATAATTCAGACCAGCTTACATGCATAAATTTAACTAAATACCTAAAAGTTGATTCTGGTTAAATTTTATTATGCGTACCATCACAATAGGGTTTATTAGCAGTTTTTTTACAGGTACAAAGCCAGACAGATTTAGTTTGTTCAACGCTGAAGGCGAGGGGTGTAAAAGCAGTTCCTTTGTGTGAACCATCACAAAAAGGTTGCGATTTGCTTAAACCACATGAACACCAATAATATTGCCGATTGGCTTCGAGTGTTACTTCAATCGGAGAAAATTTTTTAATTTCGCTCATTGGATGACCTTCTTAGTTCAGTTATTAATGTTAAACAAATAGCTTAAGTGCAACGTCGCTGCCGGCTGGAATGTTATGGGCTGACATTGCAGCTTGAATATTTTTCAATTGCTGTTTACTTCGTTTTAGACCATTATCACTCAGTGGCACACGATTATCGTCAACCATAATGCCATTTAAGGTTGAAGCAAAAAGTTTGGCAAGATGGGCCATTTGCTCAAAGACTTTTTCACCATTTGCAACGCGGGGTACATCAAATAAAAAGGTGATACCGTGAGTGGTAAGCGTCCGCATATTAGCAGGGGAGAATGGTGTCGTTTCATAATTACAAAGTGAAAATAATGTTGCATTATTCTCATCCCGGAATCTAAACATGCCTTCTGATTCAAGTTTAAAACCCGATGCTTCAGCCATCGCTCTAATTTTGGTACCTACAAAGGCACCGCCATCCTTACTGACGACATTGATTCCTAGCACGACATCAACATCAGCACAGAATTTATCAAGTGTTATCGCGTTCGTATGGGATTGAGCAATATCAGGACATTCTGCAATAACATTTAACTGTGATGCAAAATCTTCAACCATATCGCGAAATTTTGATAGATTGACCTCACTCACAGGGCCTGCCCGGTCTGCAAGTTGGAGACATCCTTTTAATTGAGAATAAAATCCTCTGCCATGAAGGGTTTCAATGGTAATTTCTTCCCACGCTTGTAAGTCACGATTCAGACCGTACCATGTTACGGGTTTACCAAAATCAAATTTTTGTTGGAGTAACTCAGTTAATTTATCGTGAGTAATCAAATCAGTTGTGGTAATTGATGTGATGTAATTGATCACACTATCAATATGAATTGGCTTTTGTTCATGCGTTGGTGTGACAGAAATATGTGCAGGAATTGTAGGAATATCTTCAGTTGCAATCGGTACAATTGGCTCTAACTCAGACTCATTCGCTTGATGGTTGAATTTAGGTTCGATCCGTTCTTCTTTCGATATAAACTTATTCGGTTTCAGTAGCGCATCTTCGTGATCATGTTCAAATGCTTTTTTAATATTTCGTTGATATTGGATCTGTTGTACCCAATTAAAAATAGCAACACCGGCAATAATAATCGCGCCAATAATGATTAGGCTAATTTGTAAATCACTCATACTTTGATCCATTCAATATTATTAAACTTGATTAAGCTTTTTTAAATACCAATTATAGCCACTAATAAGTAATCTGATAGTAAGTTTTAGACAAGTCTTGCTTCCTGATCTTGTGCAGGATTTATCGTATCCTCAAAATTCACGGAGACGATACGAGAAACTCCTTGTTCTGCCATGGTAACGCCAATAAGCTGTTCTGCCATTTGCATGGAAATCTTATTGTGGCTAATAAATAAGAATTGTGTTTCATTGGCCATGCGCTTTACTAGCTCACAGAAACGCATTGCATTAATATCATCCAATGGCGCATCGACTTCATCCAACAGGCAAAATGGTGCCGGGTTCAGTTGAAATAATGAGAAAATGAGCGTAAGCGCTGTTAAAGCTTTTTCGCCACCAGACAAGAGATGAATTGAGTTATTTTTTTTGCCGGGAGGTTGCGCGATTAATTGGATCGTAGCATCAAGAATTTCTTCGCCGCTTAACGTTAATTTAGCATTACCTCCACCAAAAACCGAAGTAAATAATTCATGAAATAACAAGTTTACGCGATCAAATGTTTCTTGTAAGCGTTCTCGAGTTTCTCCATCAATTTGATGGATTGCGTTCTCCAAAGTCATTACCGCATTTTCTAAATCTGCAGATTGTAGATCAAGAAATGTGAAACGACTTTGAATCGTTTGTAATTCTTCGATTGCCGCAAGGTTCACAAGTCCCAAGGATGTCAGCTCAGCATTAATTCTATTGAGTTCAGCCTTCAATACTGATGGTTTAACTTTTTCTATTTGAGGCAGAAGTGTACTGACATCCGAACCGCTTTCCATTAATTTTTCTTTAAATTGATTTTCAATTAAACACGCTTCTTGCTGTTTGAGCCTTAATTGATTCAGTGATTCCTTATATTGGTTGATAGCTTGCTCTGATTTCATCCGGACCAATTCGGAGTTACGTATAATTTGAACAGTTTCTTCAAGAACTTGACGGAACTTAGTAACTGATAAGTCACACTGATGGCGCTCATCGGTTTGCTCAGCGAGGTGAAGTTGTAGATCTTGGTTCTCAAGTAAACATAACGATTGGCTTAGTTTTTCGATATTATTCCGGTATGTTTCAGCGGATTGATCAAGATTGTTGATATTATTTTCAGTTTGAACAATTCGATTTTGGCAGTCCTTGAATTGAACTGAAGTATCTCGCCATTGATTTGATAAATTGTGAACTAACTGACGATGCGTGATCAAAATTTTTTCCGCTGATTCAACTGATTCATTGAGCTGTTCTATTTGTAAACTCAATTGGTCAATCTCAGATTGATGTGCTGCTAGCTTTGATTCTATTGCTTGCTTTTGTATGAATTCAGTCTCTAATTCGGCTGAAATATCAATCAATTCTTCATCGATTTGTTGATTTCGATCGCGAATACGCTGCGTAAATTCTGATAGCTTTATCAATTCCAGGGATAGATCATGTTTCGCTTGCTTTATTTGAGCTAACTCATGTTGCAGTGTTGAACGCGATTGTTTGCAATATTCATTACTTTTTTCTATTTCAGCGTAGATTTCATCTATATCGAGAAATTCTTTTTGATATTGGTCAATTAAATTTTTAAATTGAACGATCTCGCGTTGGCGTTGCAAAACACCATGATACTGAGTATGAGGTGCGTAATAAAATAAACTATTTTGTGAAATTAAATGTCCCTGAGACGTAATAAATCGCTCAGTATCATGGTGTTTTGCAACGCCAACGCGAGATCGTTCAATTTAAAAATTTAATTGACCAATATCAAAAAGAATTTCTC
>SSFW01000024.1 GCA_008015595.1 Nitrosomonas sp.
AGACTATACAGCGGTAATTGCGGCTTATCGGGACGATCTCCGAACCACTCGCTCGGGCTTACTTTTCCCGTTTTATAATCGATGATGATTTGGCGACCATCGGCTAATGTATCGATACGATCGATTTTCAATTTGATTTTGAGTTCAGCTAACTCAATCTCGACGGTTTGCTCCCGACTCGTCACAGCAAACGGACTACGTGTCTTTTCCAATGCTAACCACTTGTCAATTTGTGCGCTGATTCGTGCTATCTCAATCGCGCGGAAGCGATTCGTGAGCGTGTATGGATAATCAACCCTAATCTCATCGATGGCTAGCATTACTTGTGTTCGTATCAATTCTGCAAGCTGAGCCTCTGACAGAGCCATTAATTGGTGATGTGAATTGAGCGCTCCCCAGATTTTTTCCATCGCTCGATGCACTAGATTGCCGCGCTCCATTGCGTTTAACCCTATTTGCACTTTTCCTAACGGAGACGCATGGAGGCGTAATTCGGCAAAAGCACGAAATGGGCAAGCAGCCTGTAATTCAAAGATACGACTTCCCCCTCTGACCAGTGTCGTTTCCACAGGAAGAGTCGTTTCTTGCTGAATAACTTCACTTTGACTTTGGGCATAAATGATATCTCGCCATAAAGGAACATTACTCAACGCTAGATCTTGAGCATCTATGGCAGTAAACCCTTTGATAAGAGGGCTAGGGCGTAATATGCTTTCTTCGTTGAATTGAGGGTAACTCACGATTACCTCGTTCGCACTGCCTAAAATACGTTGCATTTGCTGCGTCGCAACCATTAACTCACGTTGCCCACTGGAATGCGGTATTTGCTGTTTGCGCTGTATCGGAATGGGAATAAACGGGTTAGGATCAAAATGGTTTAGCCATGCGCTGTCATGTAATCCTGCCACCCAAAGAAAATCAAATTCAATACCTTGCGCCTCTAATGGCCCCAGAATTTGAATGGCTTGATTGTTTACCTGGGATTGGAAGATTCGCTGGCTCGCCATTTGACTCAAGAGACTAATCGCATCAATTGCAGTCATTTCACCCATGACCCAGTCTAATGAAGCAAATTCAGCGAGTAATTCTCTCCAGGCGCCAATTAATTGGAATGTCTCATGAGACAATGAATAATCCTCAAGCCAGCCCATCCTTTTGAGAAAGCGATCAATACGCGATGACCACTGCCCGGGCCTTGCATTGTTATAATTCACTGTTACCCATTTTTTTGTCGATTGCAACTGCTGCAAAAAAATGGGGCAAGCTGTATTACTATCGAATCGCACGCAAAAATCAATCAATCCATCAACGGTAAATATAGGTTCACCAATTTCTCGTAGCTTGGCATCCAATAGTGCTCGCGCACTCGACTCTTGCGCCCATCCTGCGATAAGCGGAGAACGAAGTAAATGGCTGACCGTTTCAAAACGTAACGTTGTGCCAAAAAAATTAAGTAAATTCAGCGCAGTCGTAATCGGTGAAAACTGGTTAAGCGCTTTTCCCAAGGAAAAATTATAAGGGGGTGTTAAATTTTGGCTTTCAGGGTGAAAAATCTCTGGTATTAAAATTTCATCCAGCGTATGCTGAATCGCATCGCGTTGGTTTTGTAATTGTGGTGCAACAATACCAATTCGCGTTCCAGGATTATCTTCTTGTTTTTTGCGTACCCAGCGCGCCATCCATTCCCTTTCTTCATGGACATCTTTGCAAGCAATTCGAAAAACTTGATTCGATTTAGTTTGACGCTCTACCCACTCAATCCGACAACCTAAATTTTCTAGGGTCGTTAAAAACTGCACCTGCAGTGGATTTAATTCATCGAAACCTGTCAATATAAGATAAAACGGTGATATTAATTTCTGAGATTTGAAAAGTGGCTGAAGTTTGTTCGCAATACTGACAACCGAAACAAAATTCTTTTCCTTACAGATAGATTGGAAACGTAATAACCATTTCCAAAACAATTGACTGTCCTGGTTATAGCTAAACGCTGATTCATTTTGAGGAATACACCATGATCCCACCAATTGCCATGCATTTTGAACCAGTTGAATAGTGCTATGAGTGGGTTTAACCGATAAATCTGCTTTGATGATTTCTTGCCAAATTACATACTCTTGCCAAGGAGAAAGTAGTTGTTCATATTTAGGCAATAGTCCTGAAATAAGTGACTCTTCCCATAGCATTAACAACCAACTATTCCAAGGTATGATGAACGGTGATTTCCAGACACTAAACTGCTGAGATATAAAAATTTGTTCACTCAGTCCACGTAAAACACCTGTTAAGCGTTGATTACCTGTCAGAACGATAGTGTTCTGATTTGAATCTTTTAATAACTCATTGATATTGATTTGCTTTGGATTGAGCCAATCCTGTTTCATAGTCGGTCTGAATAGAGATCGTAATTAATCAATAGTAGAATGCTTACTCGATTCAGAGCAAATGAGAAATTTTCATGTTGCTAGCTGACTGTTGGAAATGAAATAGGTAAAATTGCGCGTTATGCTTATTTTTTGTAATACAAATCGGGAGAAGGAATGAATAACAATTTTATCAAAACAGTACTTTTTATTTTCATCGTTTCTTGGTCTAATTTAGCAATTTCGGAGCAAGCTGAGTCCGCTGTGCAGGTGGCAGAAACTCAAGAAAAGGCGGATGATTCAGAGATTTTTGGCCAGGGCTGGAAATTAGTCCGTTCTCCTGAAATGGGAAATTCCGGTAAATTTGTCCATATGGTATTAGTCGATCTGGACAAAGAAATGGATAAAACGGTTTATAGTGCTGCGATTAACCGCTTATGTGGAAAAGCAACCGATTTTTGCCGAATTCGATTCTGGACACAAGAGCGCTTTATTCCTGAAAAAGTAACGCCCACTCCTGAACAGCTCAAAGCTCAAAAGGCAGACTATCTCTTTAATCCTACTGCAGGTGTAAAGAAAACGACTTGGTCGTGCAAAGTGGACCACGATAAAAGTCATTGCGTAAATTATTGATCGTAACGAAATACCCTCTTTCTTTTATTTAATTTTATCTGAGAAAGAGGGGGAAACTCCCTCGACCAGATTATTAAATCACATCTAACCTAGTCCAACAAATTCAGGATTAACAGGTTATCACTCACATTTGGCGACTCTTGATAAAGTGATGATTGGGTAAAGTGTTTTGTTCGTAAGAATTCAGCCACTCATTACCAAGCCGATTGACAATCAATTCTGACAAAGTTAATCCCTCATTTTTTGCAAGTTCTGAAAGTATTTCCCAAGCATTATGGGTTAGGCTCACAGTTTTAAGTTGAGGCCTATATTTCTGCTTTTCTATTTGGTCCCTTGCAATACTGATGGCATTCTTAAGTTGTGCCCACTGAGTTTCATGCAACCACTTTTCACACCATGCATTTAAATCATTAGGATTGGCTTTGGCATCCTGATACTCACGTTCAGCGACGATACCTTGAGACGCATCTTCGCCTAGCCAGTATAAACCTGATGAGATTTGTTTATCGAGGAATTCAACTGCAGCATTCTGGTCTTGCTGTCTAATTACATATTTTTGTTTGTTCATTTTTATTATCTCTCATTAGTTTCATAAAACTACTAAGATTTTTTATGAGTAGATAATACAAGCCAATTCATTATTCAGGCAAGTCTTTATTCAGATTTACGCGCTAAACACTTGAAACAATATTACTATCGTGTTTAAGCTGCTAGTTTATACAGTCTTATTTGAAGTAATCCTGGAGTTAAAAATTGAAATCGTAATCAGCCGACTTTGAGGTGCCTACTGTGTTACCTTTTATCACCCAAATCCAATCACAGTTTTTTCCTAAATACATTGCAACGCTTAAATTCATACATCTTACAAATTATCTTTTATGCAGATCATCACTTCCCGTGAACACACTTTATTCAAACAGCTAATAAAGCTACTGCGTTCGACTCAACAACGAAAGCGAGAAAAACTTACCATTTTGGATGGAATACATCTTGTTCAAACTTACTATCAGGTTTATGGATCACCATTCAAGCTCATTATCAGTGAATCTGCTTGTCAACAACCTGAAACAGAATCTTTTCTAAAGCAATTTAACCAATCATCTGAGCCTAATCGCTCTGTTGTTTTGAGCGATACCTTATTCAAACATATATCCCCTGTTGTAACTCCCTCAGGGATTATGGCTCTTATTACAGTACCGATAGCTAGCCACACTCATTCCAAGCAATTCTGTGTATTACTTGATGCAATACAAGATCCAGGAAACTTAGGATCAATACTGCGTTCTGCAGCAAGCGCTAGTGTAAATGCGGTTTATTTATCAAAAACTTGTGCAGACGCCTGGTCTCCCAAAACATTACGTGCGGCAATGGGGGCTCATTTCTTCTTAACCATTCATGAGAATGCTGAGTTAGTTCAGATAGCGGGCAATTTTCAAGGAAAAGTATTTACCACTTCAGCGTGTTCTGAACATAGCTTGTTCCAAACAAAACTTACTGAACCGATTGCTTTTGTATTTGGTAATGAAGGATCTGGTATTTCAGGAGAATTAATGGATTGCGTTAGTAAATCACTCGCTATCCCGATGAATAAGAACTGTGAATCTTTGAATGTTGCTGCCGCTGCTGCTATATGCTTTTTTGAGAAACTTCGCCAAAACTTAAATTGATGCACAACTATTTGATATTACAACCACTCATACTCATTACTGAGTATGAGTGTAAACCAATTGAACTAACGTAACGCCACTATTAGACTGCAGTTACAAAATAAACAACTGCACCAATAACGATCAACCCAATCGTAGAAATAGCTACTACTTTGAACGTACTAGCTTCTGTCGCTCTATTATTTTCCATAACACTTATCTCCTTATGAAAATCTATTCTTTAGTTTTATAAACCCATAACCACAATAGGGCTGGCTAGGATTCTACGCATATTTTCTAGTAATGGCAATATTCTACTACTGAGAAATTTATTCTTAATTCATGAAACCAGTTCTTAATGCACACGCCCAGTCCATAAAGTGGCGTGATTCAGCCAGTTTTACCATAGCTTGATAATCATAAGGAACCGATATTAAGGAAGATATCCATTGATTTCCTACTCTTTCTAGTAACGCATAATGTGCATCAGGAGTACCTGTTTCAATCGTATGAAGAAACGGTATCTCATCACTATAAGCAGGTAATCCAACACTCCCTGGGTTAACAATTAGTAATTCACCCAAAATTTTTACCGAACGTGGCTGATGCGTATGCCCACATAAAATCAATTTTTCTTTTCTATCTTTTCCTAGCCGTTCTGTAATTTCATTTGCAGTCGCTAGGCGCACTCCACTCGACACAACAGTCTCCAAAAGGTAACTATTACTACTCTCAGGTGTACCGTGGCAAAGTAAAATATCCTGACTCAAGTACAGTGTATTGGGTAAACTCTTCAGCCAGTCCAATTCTTTAGCTGAAAGCTGAGAATAGGCTAATTCATCTACAACGCTGCATTGATCAGTCCCATGCACTAATATCTGATGATCATGATTACCTGCAAGCTGTATCCAATTCTGGGCCATCAGAAAATGTGCTGTTTCTAGTGGTAATAAAGGACCAGATAAGCTATCGCCAAGGTTAATTACCTTATCAATACCTATACGATTGAAATGTGAAACGACTGCTTCTAGTGCGGGTAAATTGCCGTGAATATCTGAAACAACCGCAATCTTCATTAGATAACAACTACATAGAAAAGAAATTTATCTTTGCTAGAATCACGAGAAAATAGAAGTACAATCGAATTACCCTGCCTCGCCTTTCAAAAAAATGAAACAGGGTAATTGATTTATCGATTCCTTACTACATTAATCAGGTTGTTGAATACCGGCGAGTAACCAAGGTGCGTTCTTCTCCTTAAGGCTTTTCTGTACATGCCAGATTTCATCAAAAGGTTCTGGTAATGCATCAGGCGCTTCTCTTAATTGACCGTTAAAACGGACGCTCGCAATGGCCATATCACTTGATGTCGTAACATCCAACAAGTCCGCATTAATAAAGATCACTTCCGTTTTTTGTGGGTGGTCACCACTTTCTTGTATTTGCTTATTCAATGCTTCAAATAATTCCGGAGTTGTATATTCACGAATAGCGTCAACATCACCCGCATCATTTGCTGCTTGTAAATTGATAAATGATAATTTTGCATTTTTTAAGAACGGCTCTACCTGAAAATCTGGTGGTATCGAATTAGTTGTAGCATTACCGTCATAAGCCTTATGGGTAGAGCTTGACGATGTTGCTGCAGATGGACCTCCAGGAAATACTTGATCGGCTTGCGCTGCGCCAGCTGCTGAATACTGCATAGGACGCGATAGCTGCTCAGATTTTGGTTTACGTAGCATGCGTACAATAAAGAATATAACTGCCATTAATACAACCAGCATAAGAATATCAGCCATATTAATGCCATCAAATGCACCACCCATAAATAATGCAGCGAGTAGCCCACCAGCGGCTAAACCTGCTAATGCCCCACCCCACTTACTTCCACCAGCCGCTGGATTAGAAGCAGGTGCTGCTGATTGTGACTGAGCAGGTTTAGGCGTTGCTTGCTGATTAATTGAATCGCGCTGCTTTCCAATACTTTTACTACCGCCTAAGCGCTTCGCTTCAGCATCAACTGGCAATAAAGTAAAAGTAAGCACCGCTAATGTAAATAAAGTAAGTATTTTCTTCATTTTTTTCTCCATAAACACTGTTGAGTTAGAAAGTATAACATCATCGATTTATTCTTGTTTCTCATTGGAAATTTTTTGGGAATGCTAGTAGCAATTAGAATTTTAATGTTGGTTATTTCTAACCAATTTATGAAATACTCTTAAAATAACTCAATAAAACACTAAACTCTAATAGCAAAAAAACAAAGGGATTGATTTTATTTATGGCAACTACTTTAATCACTGGAAGTAACCGTGGCATAGGATTTGAATTTGCACGGCAATATGCGCAGAGCGGATGGAATGTCATCGCGTGTTGCCGTCAACCCGAAAATGCTTCTAATCTTAGGCAACTTGCCAATAGCTTTCCTGATCTCGTAACGATATATCCGCTGGATGTCGCTGATCACAATCAAATTACAAACTTATCCAACAATTTAAGAAATACTTCCATTGATCTGCTTATCAATAATGCAGGTATCTACCCACCATCTGACGATGGTGGCTTTGGTAAGATTGATTACGAAGCATGGCACAAAGCATTTCAAATCAATACTATGGCACCATTAAGAATAGCAGAAGCATTCCTTGCACAAATAAGTAATAGTCAATTAAAAATCATAGCGATCATCACGAGTAAAATGGGCAGTATTGATGATAATAAAAGGGGAGGAAGTTATATTTACCGATCAAGCAAAGCAGCTGTCAATATGGTTGGTAAAAGTCTTTCAGTTGACTTAAAACTACAGGGAATTACTACCGTGATTCTGCATCCTGGGTGGGTTAAAACTGATATGGGTGGCCCAGATGCATTAATTAGCCCTGAACAAAGTGTACTCGGTATGCAGCGTATATTATCGAATCTAAAATTATCCGACTCTGGAAAATTTTTTGCCTATGATGGGAAAATTATTCCTTGGTAAAGACTTGAGGAAACACTTATAGGCTCAACAATTCTGTACAAGGCACAACCGGTTAAAGTTAGTTTGGAATACTTTGCAAAATTGTATACATAATTTACTGTGCTGCCCTTGCTAATATCGCAGCATCAGTAAATAACTCGGGGTAATTACTCTCACACATTAAACGTTGTTGAATAATACGATTTTGATTCAATAGAAAACTATTCTGATCAAGTAATCTTATCCCAAATGATGTCTGTGAATGATTCATACTCATAACTTTTGAGAGAATCGTTTCATTGCTTCTCAGAATTTCTTCTAAAATAATATCCCCAAGTTCTTTCTTGAAATGACCTGCTTCCCAGTACCATTGAGTAGTAGATAAGAGATCGCCTATTGGCGGAATCCGCTCACAGTGATAGAGACTATAACCACTGTAATCGTATAATTCTATCTGCGCTGAGTATTGATTCATATCAATAAGCTCATTGACTACTAAAGACTTCCATTGATTAAATAATGGCCATAAATTTGTCACTTCAAAAAGTGCTAGTATCTGGGCATGATAGGGGTAAATCACAAGAATAATTTTGCTATTATTCTCCTCTACTAGATTAAATATAGCCTGTAAGTAATTCAAACTCATTGGCGACACTGAGCCTTGAGCTTTTTTAAGATAAGTTCTAACATTTTCTTGTGCTCTTTGTTGAAATAATTTGTAATACCCTTCAGTTCGTACAATTGGTTTATATTCATTAAGTGGATTAAACCCATGAAAAGTAACGATTGCAGCTTCTTCATTGTTTTGAATAGCAAGTGTACGAAAGGCATCCTTAACGGAAGCTAGAGAAAACATGCTATCAAAACGCCAGAACCAACTTTCAATTTTTCTTTGTTGATCGATTAAATACTGAGAAGGATCAATTGATGCATTGACTTCCTGCTGAGACGGTAAATCAATAAAATCTAAAAAATCAAGGCCAAGAAAAATCAACCCCGGATTAATACCATTTTTTGTCAAATAAAGAAGCTGTTGATATACAGTTTCAATTCCTATCCCCGGTATACTTAAATTATAGGCTGATAGCCCTTTTTGATTAAACACTGGTGCATCAGGATCAAATCCGATCTCAGCGCGAGAATTACCTAAAATAAGTACATCAGGCTTCAGTCGCTTTACTTGGGATAATTTAATCTCGTTCTGATAGCGCTCTAATGTGGGTTTAATAATATTAAATCCACGATATTGAACAATGCCATACTGGCGATAAGGATCAACGATAAGTACAAAAATTACTACCGCTAGGCTACCAGCAATCGTAATTACTAATAGCCAGCAAAGATATCGCTGCGAATTCTGTAATTCTTCCATACTCTGAATTAAAACTGAAAATACAAAAAATCATTCGGGCGATTTAATGACAATAGGCTTATCACGGTAATTACCCCGATCCATACTGACCACCAGCGTGATGGTTGCCAAACTAAATAACCTAGCAAATTTCGAGTTGGACTTTTAATTTTCGAGTTTTGAAAATCTAGAGCAGGTTTAAAGTTTTGCATAATTTCTTGTGTGTTAGGGAAAAAGAAAGCAATAAGTGCAGCTAAAGCAATCCAAGACCAAGTCTCAATAAAAATTTTCCCCCCTCCTAGATAAAATGTTATGCCTAATTCTTGAATGAATGGGGCCAATATTGTAAGTCGACTACCAATTGCATCAGGTAGTTCTATACCAAAAACTCCAAACATCCCATAAATAATTTCTAATGCATCTTCCAGCTCTGCTGAACGAAAAAAAACCCAGGCAATGCAAACTGACATAAATGTTAGACCAGTAGCAGCGATCTGCCATAACATTGTTGTTACTGGAAATTGTATTTTTTGTGAAAGCTTGACCCATCCATGGTGAATAATTAGATAAGCTCCATGAAGTCCACCCCATATAACAAAACTCCACCAAGCGCCATGCCATAAACCACCTAATAACATAACAGTCATTAAATTTCGATACTGCTTGAATAACCCTACCCTGTTACCACCAAGTGGAATATATAGATAATCTCTAAGAAAACGTGACAGAGTCATGTGCCACCTTCGCCAAAATTCGCTAATATTTCTTGATTTATAGGGCGAATTAAAATTTAGTGGAAGATTCACTCCAAATAGCCGTGATAAACCAATTGCCATATCTGAATAAGCTGAGAAATCAAAATAGAGTTGGAATGTATAAGCTAATACACCTCCCCATGCTATTAGTAATGATGGGGAAGAGTCCGCTTCATTAAATAAATTATTTGCGTAGGGAGCAAGGTTATCTGCAATCAAAACTTTCTTTGCCAAACCAATACAAAATATTGTTATTCCTACTGCAAAATCAGATTGAGAAAAACGATATATTCTCGAGTCAGCAAATTGAGGCATCATTTCTTTGTGATGCAATACCGGTCCAGCAATAAGATGAGGAAAATAAGTAACAAATAGTAAATAATGAATGAAGCGATATTCTTTAACTTTTCCCTCATATGTATCCACGAGGAATGCAATCTGAGTAAATGTATAAAAAGAAATGCCAATAGGCAAGATAATGCTCAAAGTTTGAACATTTGCGCTACTAATGTAATTAACTGTAGAAATAAAAAAATCTGCGTACTTAAAATACCCGAGTAATAACAGATTTGAGATAATCGCAAAAATAAGCCAAAGCTTCCGGAATGGTTTATCTGAGAATGCAATCTTGAGTCCCATCCAAAAATTAAAGCAGATTGAACTTAGAAGAAGTGGTATGTAGTGATAGTCCCAATACCCATAAAAAACTATTGAAGCAGATGCTAACCACCCAGCTGATAAAGTATAACTATAGCGGCTCAGCCAAAAGAAACCCACAACGGTAATGGGCAAATAAAAAAATATAAAAGTAAAAGAATTAAATAGCATTAAGAATAATTGGCCTTATTTTTCCACAAACATCATTCCATTCTTCATTTTTCTCCAATCAACTGTTCTATTAAAGATAACCTATCCTATTCCAAGCTAATTTAGAAAGAATTAATAACCATCATACTGCTTCTAGCAATATTTCAATTATTAAAAAATGAACAAAATTGGCGCTTTATAAAATCAATTTACTGTTGAAAAATAGAACCTCTTGGATGGTGGCGCGCATGTAATTGTTTCAGACGCTCACGAGCAATATGGGTATAGATTTGAGTTGTAGAAATATCAGCATGCCCAAGTAGCAGTTGAACAACTCTTAAATCAGCACCGTGATTCAGGAGATGGGTTGCAAAAGCATGCCGTAACTGATGTGGAGAAAGTGATTTAGTAATGCCGGTATGCTGAGCGTAGCGTTTAATTAAATACCAAAATGCTTGGCGAGTCATCGCATCACCTCGATTGGTAATAAAAACTTTATCAGTTATCTTATTCTTTCCTGCCAATAAGCTGCTACGAACCTCGGTTATATAGCGATTAACCCAATAAAGTGCTTCTTCACCGAACGGTATCAATCGTTCTTTATTACCCTTACCTAGTACTTTTACAACGCCCATGTCAACTCTAACCTGCAGTAATTGAAGTGTCACCAACTCTGAAACACGTAAACCCGTGGCATAGAGCAGCTCTAGCATAGCTCGATCGCGAATTCCTTGTGATTTTAAAATATCAGGTGCACTCAAAAGTATTTCTACTTCAGTTTCAGATAAACTTACTGGAAGCAATCGCGGTAGTTTTGGTCGATCAATATTTAAACTAGGATCGATCTTGATTTTTCGCTGACGTAATAAAAACTGATAAAACCGTTTTATCGTCGATAATTCTCGATTTGCAGAACTTGCTTTTATTAAAATTGCGACTCGATCGGCGAGAAAAGCAAGTAAATCTGAGTGGTCAAGTTCAGCTATCGATAGCTGTTTGCTCTTATTGTTAAGTTTCCATAACGAAAGTTGTTTTAGATCACTGCGGTAACTTGAGAGTGTATTCCTCGATAATCCATCTTCTAACCATAATGAATCAATGAATTCATCAATGAGCTTAATATCGCCATCACATAGCATCATAAGCTTTCATGCCTGAGCAGCCAGCGTTTAATATCGAGCGGCATACCATCACTGGCATGCATAAAGCCACCTAATCCACCATTCTTCGCAATGACTCGATGACAGGGAATCACAATAGGCAAACGGTTGGCACCACATGCTTGACCAACGGCACGTGGTGCCGAGTGGATTTGTTTTGCAATTTCTGCGTAGCTTCTCGTTTTTCCGGGTGGAATCTCGAGAATACTAGACCAGACTCTTTGTTGATGGTGAGTCCCACTAATATGTAATAATAAATCAAACGTAAATTGAGGGTCCTTAAGGTACGCCCTCAATTGTAGGCATACTTCTTTAGCCAATACGTTCTGTGGTATTTTTTCGGGTATATCTCTCGGTAGATAATCAATCCCCGTTAACCAATCCTCTTCTGTTCTTATGCCTAGCACTGCGAAAGGTGTAAGTAATTTAGCTTGATAAGCTTTGTCATCTTCAATTTTCACACTTGACTTATCACTTCCCAATGCTACTTCCTCGCTATAAGCAAACTAATTTACTGATTATGAAGCGTTACTCTCATTTACTTTGCAATCAAAATAGTTTGCAAAAGTAAATCGTTTAAGCGTTTTACAAAAGCAGCCGGATCCTCTAATTGTCCTCCTTCTGCAAGTAATGCTTGATCAAACAGAATATTGCTCCAATCCGAGAATTTTTCTTCCTCATATTTCAAGCGCTGAACCATTGGATGATGCGGGTTAATTTCTAAAATTGGTTTGGTAATGGGAACTTTCTGACCTGCAGATTTAAGTAATCTTTCGAGATTACCACTCATATCATACATATCTGCTACCAAGCAAGCCGGCGATTCTGTCAAACGATAAGTGATACGTACGTCTTTAATCCTCTCTCCCAATACTTCTTTTATTCTTGAAATTAAATCTTTATAGGCTTCCGCTTCTTTTTCCTGCTCTTGTTTTTCAACTTCATCTTCAAGCTTACCGAGATCAAGACTCCCTTTCGCTACAGACTGTAAAGCTTTGCCAGCATACTCAGTTAAATTTGAGACTAACCATTCATCGATCCGATCAGATAACAATAAAACTTCTATTCCTTTTTTACGGAAAATTTCAAGATGAGGACTGCTTCTCGCAGCCTTTAAATTATCTGCTGTTACAAAATATATTTTTTCTTGACCTTCTTTCATACGAGCGATGTAATCATCCAATGAAACGGTTTGTTCATCACTATCGCTACTCGTCGTTACAAATCGAATTAACTTAGCAATACGCTCCCGATTTGCATAATCCTCACCTACCCCTTCTTTTAAAACTTGACCGAATTCTTTCCAGAATGTCCTAAATTTAGCTTGATCTTCCTCTTTACTGCTCCCAGCAAAATCTTCGATTAAACTAAGTATTTTTTTGACTGATCCAGCTCGAATGTTATCGATATCTTTTGATTCTTGCAGAATTTCTCGAGAGACATTCAAAGGTAAATCGCTAGAATCAATGATTCCACGGACAAATCGAAGATAATTAGGAAGTAATTTTTCTGCATCATCCATGATAAATACGCGCTTCACATATAATTTAATCCCATGACGATGTTCGCGATCATATAAATCAAAGGGTGCGCGCGAAGGAATATATAATAACTGTGTATATTCTTGTTTTCCTTCTACTTTGGCATGCACATAGGCAAGCGGTGGCTCATAATCATGTGCTACATGCTTATAAAACGCTTCGTATTGTTCTTGGGTAATTTCATTTTTCGATCGAGCCCACAGCGCACTCGCTTGATTAATGGTTTCATCTTCATCGGTAATTTTATACTCATTACTTTCTTGAACCCATTCTTCTTTCTTCATCATCACAGGTAAAGTGATATGGTCTGAATAACGTCGAATAATTGATTTCAACTGAAAGCCACTTAAGAAATCATCTTCACCTTCTCTTAAATGTAAAATAATTTCTGTACCCCGACCCTTCTTCTCAACTGTTTCTAACTCATAATCTCCTTCTCCTTGAGACTCCCAACGAACACCATGCTCAGGAGTTAATCCCGCTCTTCTCGTAATTAAAGTTACTTTATCAGCTACAATAAAAGCAGAATAAAAGCCAACTCCAAATTGACCAATTAAGTGCGCATCTTTGGCTTGATCGCCTGTCAAAGAATTAAAAAACTCTCTCGTCCCTGATTTCGCAATCGTACCAATATGATCAATGACTTCCTGCCGCGACATGCCAATCCCGTTATCACTAATAGTCACAGTTCTAGCATCTTTATCGTAGCTGACTCGAATTCTAAAATCGGAGTCCGATTCATATAAGGCCGAATCAGTTAGCCCTTCAAAGCGTAGTTTATCTACCGCATCAGATGCATTTGAAATCAATTCTCTTAAGAAAATTTCTTTGTTGCTATATAAAGAATGAATCATTAACTTAAGTAATTGCTTGGCTTCAGCCTGAAAATTCATTCTTTCTTTCTGTTGTGTTGATGCTTGCATGTATTTTCTCCTTAAAAACGCGGTAAGATTGTATGATTAAAATATAAAAATTCAAGTGCTAAATCGGTAACATCAAGAAACTAGCATTTTATTATTCTTTTTCTTAGTTAATTTTGCCTAAACTAAATAATATTCCATGATGCATAAAATTTTTTTTATGATATTACTCCTGCTTATTAGCAGTTTTACCTATGCTGAAACTTCAAACTCGCAACAATCAACGAATCTACCTTTAGAAAAAATAAAATTACCACCTGGATTCTCAATCCAACTATGGGCAACGATACCAGACGCTAAATCATTAGCAATTGGTAAACAAGGCACTGTATTTGTTAGCTCTAAAACTACAGGAAGTATTTATGCTATCTCACAGTCTGATGGTAAAGAAAAACAGGTCAGAATAATAGCAAATGGTCTAAAGTCCCCAAGTGGAATAACCTATCATGAAGGTACACTCTATGTAACTGCTCTCAATCGAATTTTTCGGTTTGATCAAATCGAAAATAACCTTGATCAAATTAATGAACCAGTAATTATTTATGACAATCTACCTAAGGAATCCTTTCATAGCACAAGGTACATGGCTGTTGGTCATGATAACTTATTATATATTTCAGTTGGGGCTCCTTGTGATGCCTGTGAAGCAGATCCAATGCGCTACGCGCTGATTGCTCGTCTCAATCCTAATGGGAGTAATTTTGAAGTCTATGCACAAGGTATCCGCAATTCGCTAGGCTTTGACTGGCATCCCAAAACCCATGAACTATGGTTTTCTGATATTGGAAGAGATTGGATGGGAGAAGATCTTCCACCCGATGAGCTCAACTATGCTGCAACTCAGGGTTTGCATTTTGGTTTTCCTAATTGTCATGCTGGCAAAATTCTTGATCCTAAATATGGCGCAAAGCGGGGTTGTGATAAGTCTCAAGCACCCATTGCTGAACTAGAACCGCATGTAAGCCCTCATGGTATTAAATTTTATTCTGGGCGTATGTTTCCTCCTGAGTACCACGATCAACTCATCATTGCGGAGCACGGATCATGGAATCGTAGAGCTCCTGTTGGATTTCGTTTACAGCACTTTCAATTAAAAAATAATCAGATCGTTAAAAAGGAAATATTTGCAGAAGGCTGGTTTAACGACCAGAAGGTTTGGGGAAGGCCAACTGATTTACTAGTAATGCCAGATGGTGCACTACTAGTTTCTGACGATTTAGCAGGCGCTATTTATCGAATCAGTTATCAAGATAACTGATTACGAACCACTTAAAAGATGAGATGCTACATCGAGGTCTGAATGGCTTGAAGGCTAAGACCCATAAGTGCTTGAGGAAAAACACCAGCAATTAAAACTGCCAACCCATTTACACTGATCAGTATTTTTGCATCAAAAGAAGGTAATACAGGTGTGTTGTGTTCAGGTGCTTCAAAATACATAAGCTTAATAATACGCAAGTAATAGAACGCACCGATCAGCGATAACACAACTGCTGTTATGGCTAGCCATACGAAACCAGCATTTACAACCGCCTGCAGCACGGATAGTTTTGCGTAGAAACCAATCATAGGAGGAATACCTGCCATCGATAACATTAGAAACATCATGATCAATGCCAACCACGGGTTTCTCTGATTAAGACCTTTATAATCACTAAGATTCTCTGCCTCAAAACCTTCCCGGGATAAGATCATGATTATTCCAAATGCACCCAACGTCATGAGTACATAAGCGGTAACGTAGAACATAGCCGAGCTATAGCCATTCTGGTCTACCGCGATAAAACCGAGTAAAACAAATCCCATATGCGAAATCGTAGAATAAGCAAGCATACGCTTAATATTCGTTTGCATAATCGCAACGATATTACCAATTGCCATCGAAGCAACCGCTAATATAATTAGCATACCTTGCCAATCGGCTGCTAAAGCACCAAGACCATCAACCAATAATCGAATAGTAAACCCAAATGCAGCTAATTTTGGAGCAGAACCCAGAAATAGTGTTACTGCAGTAGGAGACCCTTGATAAACATCAGGTGCCCACATATGAAATGGTGCAGCACTCAATTTAAAAGCCAGACCCGCTACAATAAAAACCAACCCGATTATCAATACTTGATGATCAATCGTTTTTGTTTGGATTGCTTCAGCAATTTTGCTCGTATGTAATTCACCGGTTGCACCGTATATCATTTACATTCCATACAACAGAAAACCAGACGCCAACGCACCTAAAACAAAAAACTTCATGGCAGCTTCTGTTGCTACTGCAGAATCCCGCTGGAGAGCAACCATCGCATATAAAGAAAGCGATAACAACTCAAGGCCTAGATAAAAAACCATAAAGTGACTTGCAGAAATCATAACCATCATTCCTAAGGTAGCGAATAAAGAGAGGTTAAAAAACTCCCCTTTGAACATACCTCTTACACGAATATAGTTACGAGAATAAATCAGAACCACAGCTACGGTCAGATATACCATGAGTTTCAGACTATCTGACATTAGATCATCGACAAACATCCCTGAGAAAGTGTATTGGACTTCACTTGATAAAGTCGCGAAAGTAATCACTGCACAACCTGCCAAACTAAGCAGCGAGAGGATATAAGTAAAATACCTTTGATCATTATCCAAGAAAAGATCCACTAGCATAACGATACAAATCATTATGAGCAGAAAGATTTCTGGGTATGCTGGTGAAAAATCAGGTGACAAAAACGCCATCTATTATCCTTTTTGATCTA
The DNA here is from genome assembly GCA_008015595.1 of Nitrosomonas sp. Taxonomy (GTDB): domain Bacteria; phylum Pseudomonadota; class Gammaproteobacteria; order Burkholderiales; family Nitrosomonadaceae; genus Nitrosomonas. The sequence continues at coordinate 16,889 of SSFW01000024.1, forward strand.
AATTCTTGTATTATTTTATTAATTCGCAAGGCTACAACTTACTATTCATTAAGTGTTCCAGTAAATTATCAACTGTTGCGTGCATCACTTCTGTGAGTGGAAATGGATACAGTCCAAACCATAGCACTGCGATGGCCAATAGGGTTAGCAGAAAACCCTCGCGTAATGAAATATCCTGAAGCTGTTCTACATTTTTATTGGCTACTTCCCCAAAAATTACCCTTTTATACATCCACAATGTATAAGCTGCGCCAAAAATGAGTGTCATTGCAGCAAAAAATGCGTACCAAAAATTCACTTTCACAGAACCCATAATTACCATGAATTCTCCCACGAAACCACTAGTCCCAGGCAGTCCAGCATTAGCCATTGCAAACAACATAAAAAATGCAGCAAAAATCGGCATCCGATTAACAACACCACCATAATCAGCTATTTGCCGTGAATGTAGTCTGTCATACAAAACACCAACGCATAAAAACATGGCACCCGAAATAAAACCATGAGAAATCATTTGCACCATTGCACCTTCTATTCCATAGCCATTGAATAAAAAGAAACCCAAGGTTACAAACCCCATATGAGATACTGATGAATAGGCAATCAATTTCTTCATGTCTTGCTGCATTAATGCAACAAGACCAATATAAACTACTGCGATCAGCGACAAAATAATCATCCACTCAGCCAAATAGTGGCTTGCATCAGGTGCGATCGGTAATGAGAATCTTAAAAATCCATAGCCACCTAATTTCAATAAAATTGCAGCAAGCACAACAGAACCGCCTGTGGGTGCTTCCACGTGTGCATCCGGTAACCATGTATGCACTGGCCACATGGGTACCTTTACAGCAAACGCTAACAAGAATGCTAGGAATATAAGAATTTGCGGTGTCATTGCCAGAGGAAGCTGGTGATAGCTTAATATTGAGAAGCTGCCTTCCGATTCATGATACAAATAGAGTAAGGCAACCAGCATCAACAACGAACCTAATAGTGTATACAGAAAAAATTTAATTGCAGCATATACTCGGTTGGGACCACCCCAAATCCCAATAATAATAAACATTGGAATCAAGGATGCTTCCCAGAAAGTATAGAAAAGTACCGCATCTAATGACGCAAACACCCCATTAACGATCCCTGACATAATTAAGAATGCGCCAAAATATTGTGAGATGCGATCGCGTATTACTTCCCAACCTGCAATTACAACTAAAGGTGTAATTAAGCAGTTGAGTAGTATCAATGGCATGGAAATTCCATCAATACCAAGATGATAATAAACATTAAAACGTTCAAACCAAATATGTTGCTCCACAAACTGCATGCTACTTAAAGTGGAATCAAATCCCGTATATAAAGGCAGTGCAACAATGAAACCTAAAGTTGAACCTAAAAGAGAAATCCAACGTACTAATACCACTCTATGGTCATTTCCGATGATTAATACAAAGAGACCAAAGATGATAGGTAACCAGATGACTACACTTAGAATTGGAAATCCAAACAGCATGACAAATCCACTTGATTAAAATTAGAGTTTATTATTTTTTCTCTTCGATGCAACTAGTGATAGGTAAAATTGAGGATAGATAGCTAAAATCACCATTATGAATGATACAACCATAAACTCATCAAAATAAAAATCCCTACTATCATTGTAAACGCGTAATGATAAATATAACCTGATTGAAAGAAGCGAACCCAGGAAGCGACCCATCCAACCAATTTGGCTGAGCCATTTACAATTAGACCATCAATAATTTTCACGTCTCCTATTTTCCACAACACGGTTCCTAGCGATCGCGTTCCAGTGGCAAATATTAAAGAATAAAGCTCATCAATATAGTATTTCCGATCAAGTAAATTATAAATTGGGCCTGATAGGGATTTAATTTTAGAAGGAATCTCTGTTTTATAGGCATAAAGATACCAAGCTACAAAAATTCCTCCAATTGAAAGCCAGAATGGAGCAGTTCCAAGTGCATGTAGCATCATTCCAAAAGCGCCAGAGAATTCTGCCTCCAATTTCATCATCGTCTCATGCTCAGATAAAAAGTAAATCGAATTCCCAAAGTAATCACCAAACACTAAAGATCCTATAATCCAACCTGAGACAACTGTTGGTATCGCTAATACAATTAATGGAACAGTTACAACCCAGGGAGATTCATGAAGATGCTCGCGCGTATGATGATCCATACGTTCCTTACCATGGAAGGTCATAATCATCAATCGGAAGGTATAAAGCGCGGTAACGAATACTGTTGTAAGGACACAAAAATAAGCGAATCCCCCTCCTGGGATTTCAGTAAATTTTGCTGCTTCGATAATGGCATCCTTTGAAAAGAACCCTGAGAAGCCTGGAACACCAGCGCTCGCAAGTGCAGCTATAAACATAGTCCAGTAAGTGATGGGCATATATTTTTTTAATCCACCCATTCTTCTCATATCTTGTTCATGGTGCATCGCTATGATCACCGATCCTGCTCCGAGAAATAGTACCGCTTTGAAGAACGCATGCGTCATGAGATGAAAAATTGCAATTGAGTAGGCCGATGCTCCTAAAGCGACTGTCATGTACCCAAGCTGCGATAGTGTCGAGAATGCAACCACTCGTTTAATATCATTCTGGACCACTGCAACTAGTGCCATAAATAGTGTTGTGATTCCACCAATAACGATAACTGTCGATAAAGCCGTTTCAGATAATTCGAAAAGGGGAGACATTCTCGCAACCATAAAAATGCCTGCGGTTACCATCGTTGCAGCATGTATCAATGCGGATATTGGTGTAGGGCCCTCCATTGAATCAGGTAGCCATACATGTAGTGGAAACTGTGCAGATTTCCCCATTGCACCTACAAATAATAACAAGCAAATTACGGTCAATAACATCCAGGACTGTCCAGGAATAATTTCGATTGAGTGCTTCGCCATATATTCTGCATGCGCAAAAACGATCTCATAATCCAATGTACCAAAATAAGCGAGTACTAGACCAATTCCTAGAAGAAAACCAAAATCACCTACACGATTGACAAGAAATGCTTTTAAATTTGCGTAGATTGCCGTGGGTCTGGTATACCAGAACCCAATCAATAAATACGATACTAATCCTACTGCTTCCCAACCAAAAAATAATTGAAGGAAATTATTGGACATCACTAACATCAACATTGAGAAGGTAAATAGTGATATATAACTAAAGAAACGTTGGTAACCTGGATCACCTTGCATATAACCGATTGTGTAAACATGCACCATCAGCGAAACCAAATTAACGATTACCATCATCGTTACTGAAAGCGGGTCAATCAAAAAACCAACTTCAAATTCTGTTTCGCCTAAAACTAACCAGGTATAAATTGTTCCATTAAAAATATTTCCGGCCTGAATAACATCTTGGAAAATAATTAATGATGCAATAAGTGATACAAAAACTAGCAGAATTGTTACACGATGACTCCAAGTTGTTCCAATAAAGCGTCCAAATAACCCCGCTATGATGGCTCCTAGTAATGGCGCCAATGGCACTAACAAATACAGTTCTTTCATTGAGCTAATAAATTAAATTTTTAGTAATCTTTTAATAAAAATATCTACCCTTTGAGTTCACTCAAATCATCTACATTAATCGTTCGAAGATTTCGGAACAGCACTACTAAAATTGCGAGTCCAATTGCTGCTTCTGCTGCAGCAACTGTCAGAATAAAGAATACAAAAATTTGACCCGCTGTATCTTGTAGAAAATGAGAAAAAGCAACAAAGTTGATATTAACAGCCAGTAACATTAGCTCTATAGACATCAAGATGATAATTACATTTTTTCGATTGAGAAAAATTCCAACGACACCAATAGAAAATAAAATTGCAGCAAGTATGAGGTAATGAGATAAAGAGACCAAAATTTTCACCTATAATTTTTATTAATTTACCGCCAAAATCCTTTATATCAACCTATGATGGCACTCATTCCTTTGTTTCGGGTGCCATGCTAACCATTCTAATACGATCATTCCTTTTTACTTTAACCTGACTAGATGGGTTAGGTGATTTTTTATCGGTACGGTGCCTTAATGTCAATGCAATTGCTGCAACCATTGCAACAAGTAAAACAACTGCTGCCAATTCAAAAACATAAACATATTCGGTATAAATCAATCGACCTAATTCCTTGGTATTACTATAATCCGAGGCTTTCGGCTGAAGCGGAATTATCTGCTTAAATTGATCCCCCATCATTACTAAACCTATCTCAACAGCAATAACTACTGCTATTAGTGCTCCAAAAGGAAACCACTTCCAAAACCCTTCTCGTAATTTGTCTAGATTGATATCTAGCATCATCACTACAAACAAGAATAAAACCATGACTGCGCCTACATAAACTAAAACTAACGCAATGGCTAAAAACTCAGCTTCTAATAGTAACCATATACCGGCAGCAGAAAAAAATGCCAATACCAATAGTAATGCAGCATATACTGGATTTCGGAACGTAATAACTCCGAGTGCTGATAAAATCAGAACAGCTGAAAAGAAATAAAAAATTGTATCTTGTGCGCTCATATATAAAAAATTATCGGTAGCGTGCCTCTACTTCTCGATCCTTTGCAATTTGCTGCTCATATTGGTCTCCAACCGCGAGCAGCATCTCTTTTGTATAAGTTAGATCACCACGAACTTCACCATGATATTCAAGGACACGCGTTTCAACGATGGCATCAACAGGACAAGCTTCCTCACAAAATCCACAAAAGATGCATTTGATCATATCAATATCGTAACGTGTCGTGCGACGAGTACCATCCTCACGCTGTTCGGATTCAATGGTAATTGCCATCGCAGGGCAAACAGCTTCGCATAGTTTACATGCTATGCAACGTTCCTCACCATTAGGGTAACGACGCAGTGCATGTAATCCCCTGAAACGGGGAGACTGTGGCGTCTTTTCTTCAGGGTAATTAATAGTAATTTTAGGTGCAAATAAATATCGCCCAGTGACTTTCATTCCTTTTAATAACTCAAATAAAAGAAATGATTTAAAAAAGTGCTTGATTCGTTCCATATAGTTAATACCTCAGCTAAACCACATATTAAGAGGGAAAGTATCACGTAGTGAAACCGGTAACTGCATAACCATTCCAATCAAAACTATCCAAACCAAGGTAATTGGGATAAAAATTTTCCAACCTAGCCTCATAATCTGGTCATATCGATAACGAGGGAATGTTGCGCGAAACCATAAAAAGAAAAACAATATAAAAGCAATCTTCAGTAATAACCAAACCATTCCTGGTATATAAGTGAATGGTGCAAAATTAAATGGTGGTAACCACCCGCCCAAGAACATGATGCTTGTCAATGTTGCGACTAATATCATGTTTGCGTATTCAGCTAGAAAAAAGACAGTAAAGGCCATACCTGAATAATCTACATGAAATCCAGCAACGATCTCAGATTCACCTTCTGCTACATCAAAGGGAGCACGATTCGTTTCAGCAACACCAGAAATAAAGTAAACCAAGAACATCGGAAATAATGGTATTAAATACCAATTCAGAAAACTATCCCCCTGCTGCCCTATCACAATATCACCAAGATTTAAGCTACTAGACATCATGAGCACGCAAACCAGCGCAAACCCCATTGCGAGCTCATATGAAACTACCTGGGCTGCTGAGCGCATCGATCCCAGGAAAGCATACTTTGAATTAGAAGCCCACCCGGCAATGATGACGCCATACACCCCTAAAGACGTCATAGCAAGAATATAAAGTAAACCCGCGTTGATATCGGCTAAAACTAACTCTGGGGAGAAAGGAACAACGGCCCATGCAGCAAGTGCGGGCGCAATCGTAATTACTGGTGCAAGAAGAAATAAGAATTTATTGGCTCCAGTTGGAACAATAATTTCCTTCATAATTGCTTTTACTGCATCAGCGATTGGCTGTCCCCATCCTCTTAACCAAGAAATCCCGAAGAAAGTGACTCGATTGGGCCCCAACCTAATTTGCATATAAGCAATGATTTTTCTTTCTGCAAACGTTAAGTAAGCAACGCCTAAAAGTAAAGGCAAAACAATTGCAACAATATAGACTAGATTCTCAGCGAACAAAAACAAGGTTGATCCCAAAGTGGCACCAAACAGTTGCTCAAACCATTGTTGTATATATTCCATTAACAGACCTTAATTTGCTCAATTACATCCGTTTGACCGATACTTCTCCAAACATACCACCTAATGTCGCAGTCTGATTAAAAGCACTTGCAATACGAATGCAGTTATCAGGAATCGATTCACTCTGCTCAACCTCTAGCTGACTTTCACCAACTCCTTGCTTTATTGTTATTTTATCACCGACTCTCAGTCCTAATTTCTCCATCAAGGAAGGCGATATGATTGCTCGAGGATAATGAGCATCACGCGTTAATTGTAAAGACGAGGCACGGCGTACAATCGGATCAGACTGATAGATATTTACCTCTCCAATCCGTTCGATACCATTCACATTGGCCTCATTTAAATTAACTGTAAACTCATTGATCCTATTATTTAAATGATCAGCTACATTACCGTAATCAGACAAAAGTTCGGTACAAACTTGCTCAGATGTTTCATAATCAAACCCTTTCAATTCCAGCAGATTTGCTAATACTCGCAAAACTTTCCAAGCGGGTCTCGCTTCTGCTAAGGGAGAAACTACCCCGTTAAAGCTTTGAACACGCCCTTCTGTATTAATAAATGTTCCTGATGTTTCTGTAAATGGTGCAATAGGCAAAATAACGTCAGCATAATCGGTGATGTTACCTTTATAACTACTCAGCGATACTACAAATTCTGCACCCTTAATTCGTTCAAGCGCTGATTGAGGATTGTAAGTATCATATTCTGGTTCTAAATTCACTAGAATATAGGCTTTACATGCGCTGACTGCTTCAGCATTCAGCATTTGGATTGCATTTAATCCAACCTCTTCTCCATTTGTTGTCAAATTACCCAATTTCCTATTAGGGATCGCACCTGCCACGTATGCGCCTACGCTATTGGCTGCTTCCCCAAAAACACCCAATTTGGCGCTAGTAACTTTGGCTATTTCTTGTGCGAGTAAAAAAATCTCACTGTAATTAGGATGATGCTGAGATAAATTCCCAAGAAAAATTCCAGCAGGTTGATTCGATACTAAATTATTTGCAATCGCTCTTGTTACATCTGTAACGTTTACTTTTGTAAGCGTTTCTTTAATCTTATCTGCAATCTCAACATATCGATACTCAATTATCGCTTTAAGAATTTGTGCTAATGTTCTTACCAATTCAGAAGGAGCAACGATTGCACGTTGAGCTACTTTCGTCAGCAAATCATCATCAGTAGAATTAACTATACTTAACTGTGCTCCACTTTTAACTGCTTGACGCACCCTCAATGCTAAAAGTGGATGATCTTTCCGCAAATTACTACCAATAATTAATATCGATTTTAAATTTGAAACTTCAGCAATAGGCATACCTAACCATGGGATCCCTTGCTGGTAGTTATCAGCACGAAAATCAGATTGTCTCAAGCGATGATCGATATTGTTACTTCCCAACCCCCTTACTAATTTTTGTAACAGATAAAGTTCTTCAAGCGTGCTATGAGGGGAACCCAGTGCGCCAATCGCTCTTCCACCATATTGACTAACACAAGCTTTCAGATTCTGAACCACAAATAATAGCGCTTCTTGCCAATCACAAGTTATCCATTGATTATTTCTTTTGATCATCGGCTTAGATAAGCGATCTTCAGAATTCAGACCTTCATATGAAAATCGATCTTTATCGGACAACCAACATTCATTAATCTCCTCATTTTCTCGAGGCAAAATCCGCATGACACGATTTTGTTTAACTTGAACAATCAAATTGCTACCTAACCCACAATGAGGGCTGATCGATTTTCTGCGAGATAATTCCCATGTTCGAGCTGAATATCGAAATGGCTTACTGACTAATGCTCCAACAGGACAAAGATCAATCACATTCCCTGACAGCTCGGAATCAACTGTTTTCCCAACAAAAGATAGAATTTCAGAATGCTCACCACGGCCACTCATGCCAAGTTCCATAATTCCAGCAATTTCTTGCCCAAATCGAACACACCGTGTGCAATGTATGCAGCGAGTCATATCGGTGGAGATAAGTGGCCCAAGATTCTTATTCGTAACAACACGCTTTGCCTCTTGATAGCGAGAAGCGCTTTCACCATAACCAACCGCAAGATCTTGCAGCTGACATTCACCGCCTTGGTCACAAATCGGGCAATCGAGTGGGTGATTAATTAGTAAGAACTCCATAACACCCTTCTGCGCTAGAACAGCCTGATCAGAATGAGTGAAAATTTTCATCCCTTCTGTTGCAGGTGTTGCACATGCTGGCAAAGGTTTAGGGGCTTTCTCTATTTGCACCAGGCACATTCTGCAATTCGCTGCTATCGACAATTTCTTATGGTAGCAAAAATGTGGGATATAAATCCCAAGCTGTTTTGCAGCGTCCATTACAGTGCTCCCTTTGGGCACCTCCAGTTGTTTCCCATTAATTTCGATATTAATCATCGATCAGCTAACTCAAAAATTCTTATGATTGAACGGTAAAATTTTTATTACTTATCACACCATACATTTTTTGTATTCAATGTGATAAGCAAATTCATCGCGAAAATGCTTTAACATAGCCCGTACAGGCATTGCTGCAGCATCTCCTAATGCACAAATGGTTCTTCCTTGTATGTTATCAGCGAGATTATCAAGTAAATCTAAATCTTCTTGCCTACCTTTCCCATGTTCGATCCGGTTAATAATCCGATACAACCATCCTGTTCCCTCTCTGCAGGGTGTGCACTGACCACAGGATTCTTCATAATAGAAATAGGCTAATCTTTCCAGTGCTTTAACCATACACGTTGTCTCATCCATAATGATCACAGCGCCTGAGCCAAGCATAGAACCAGCTTTCGCAATTGAATCATAATCCATATTTGTATTCATCATCACCTCTCCTGGCAAGATTGGCATTGATGAACCACCTGGAATACAACCCTTTAATTTTCGACCTCCCCGCATCCCTCCTGCTAATTCTAATAATTCTGCAAAGGGAGTCCCCATTGGCACTTCATAATTTCCAGGTTTATTGACATGTCCTGATACTGAAAAAATTTTAGTTCCGCCATTGTTTGGTTTTCCTAATTCTAAATACTTCTCTCCCCCATTCAGAATAATCCAAGGTACAGATGCGAAAGTTTCTGTGTTATTAATCGTCGTAGGCTTTCCATATAAGCCAAAATTTGCTGGAAAAGGCGGTTTAAATCGTGGTTGCCCCTTTTTTCCTTCTATTGATTCCAATAATGCAGTTTCCTCACCACATATGTATGCACCATAGCCATGATGATTATAGAGTTGGAAGCTAAAATTCGACCCTAAAATGTTATTACCTAAAAAACCAGCTGAGCGCGCTTCTTCGACCGCTTCTTCCATTCGTTCATAGACATCCCAAATTTCTCCATGAACATAGTTGTATCCCGTTCTAATTCCCATCGCATAGGCAGCGATCAACATGCCTTCAATTAAAATATGTGGGTTAAATCGCATAATATCGCGATCCTTGAAAGTACCCGGTTCACCCTCATCAGAGTTACAAACCAAATATTTCTCGCCCTCATACTGACGAGGCATAAAACTCCATTTCAATCCGGTTGGAAAGCCAGCGCCTCCACGACCCCGCAATGCAGATTTCTTTACTTCATCAATAACCACTTCAGGTGATATTTTTTCACTGAAGATTTTCCTTAATGCCTTATATCCACCTCGTTTAAGGTAGTTGGTTAATCTCCAAGTATCAGGATCTGCAAAATCAATTCCTGCTAGGATAACTTGTGTATGCTGAGTCATTTTTTTAATTCCTCTAGCAGTCGATCAATTTGCTCATTTGACATAAAAGAGCACATACGTTTGTTATTAACTAACAATACTGGTGCGTCACCACACGCTCCCATGCATTCACCTTCTTTTAAGGTAAATCTGCCGTCTGCGGAAGTTTCGTTAAAACCAATACCAAGCTTCTGCTTTAGATAGTTTGCCGCATCATTGCCACCCGATAAGGCACAAGGTAAGTTGGTGCAAACCGTAATCTTATATTGACCAACTGGTTTCAAGTTATACATATTATAAAATGTAGCAACTTCATAAACCGCTATTGGTGGCATATCTAAGTAATTCGCAACAAAATCCATGGTTTCACTCGAAAGCCAACCTTTTTCAGTTTGTGCAATCGCAAGCGCAGACATTACTGCAGATTGCTTCTGATCAGCAGGATATTTAGCAATCTCTTTATCAATTTTCTTTAGGGATTCAGTACTTAACATGTTTACCGATCAATTTCACCAAAAACGATATCTTGCGTGCCAATAATTGCCACGAGGTCTGCAATCATATGCCCTCGAGACATTTCATCTAATGCTGCCAAATGGGCAAAACCCGGCGCACGAATTTTTAACCGATAAGGCTTATTTGCCCCATCAGAGATTATATATATACCAAACTCTCCTTTGGGATGCTCAACTGCAGCATAGATTTCACCCGGAGGAACATGAATACCCTCTGTAAAAAGCTTAAAATGATGGATTAACTCTTCCATATTTTGCTTCATTGCAGCACGGGGAGGAGGCGCAATTTTATAATTGTCTACAATTACTGACCCGCTATTTTCACGAAGCCAAGCAACGCACTGCTTCATGATGCGATTTGATTGCCTCATTTCTTCAATTCGAACAAGATACCGATCGTAACAATCACCATTCACTCCTACCGGTATATCAAATTCGACTTGATCGTAGACCTCATAAGGTTGTTTCTTACGCAAATCCCATTCAATACCAGAACCTCGCAACATCGGTCCTGTAAATCCTAAAGCTTTAGCTCTTTCAGGGGAAACAATACCAATATCAACTAGCCGTTGCTTCCATATTCGATTATCTGTAAGCAGCGTCTCATACTCATCAACATAACCAGGAAATCGATTAGTAAAATCTTCGATAAAATCCAACAAAGAACCTTGACGATTTTCGTTTCTTTGTTTGATTACTTGTATATCACTTACACCATCTGTTGCTTGATATTGTGGCATCGTATCAGGCAAATCACGATAAACACCGCCTGGACGATAATAAGCAGCGTGCATCCTTGCACCAGATACTGCTTCATAGCAATCCATTAAATCTTCTCTATCGCGAAATGCATACAGAAAGACAGTCATTGCACCAACATCTAATGCATGTGCACCTAACCACAAAAGATGGTTCAATATCCGCGTAATCTCATCGAACATCACACGAATATACTGGGCTCGTAATGGCACTTCAATTTTGAGTAACCGTTCAATCGCCATTACATAGGCGTGCTCATTAACCATCATGGACACGTAATCCAGGCGATCCATGTAGGGAACTGATTGAATATACGTTTTACTTTCTGCCAGCTTTTCTGTTGCCCGATGTAATAATCCAATATGTGGATCAGCCCTGATTATTACTTCACCATCAAGCTCCATTACTAATCGTAATACACCGTGTGCAGCTGGGTGTTGTGGGCCAAAATTCATGGTGTAATTTCGTATTTCAGCCATAGCTTATTTTATTTTTATAGTTAAAAAAAGTTGCATATCGATCAATCTAAGCTATGGCTAATCACCATAATGTTCTTCACGAATAATATAAGGTGTTATTTCACGTGGCTCGATTGTGATGGGTTGATATATAACTCGTTTCTGATCTGGATCATATCGCATTTCAACATGACCAGATAACGGGAAATCTTTACGGAAGGGATTCCCAATAAACCCATAATCAGTAAGAATTCTCCGCAAATCAGGGTGGTTAACAAAAACTATTCCATATAAATCGAAAGCTTCGCGCTCGAACCAATTTGCTGAAGGCCAAATATCAATAACCGAATCAATCATAGGTAATTCATCATCGTTAAGAAAAGATCTCACTCTTAAACGATGGTTATGTTTAATTGATAGTAAATGATAAACAACCGCAAACCGCCGACCCCCACGTGCTTTTCCTGCAAAATCAGCATTGGTATAAGTTGAATAGTCAACACCACACAGATCAATTAGCGTATCGAATGCTAAGTCAGGATGGTCGCGCAAAATTTTTGCGACATCCAACAAATCTTGCGATTCCAGCACTACGGTTAACTCATTTAGATGAATTGCCTGATCTACTAATTTATTACTTAGAATATTAGCGATCGACGACGCAAGTTTTTCAGCGCGACTCATTGACATAAAATTGGTATTTAACGAGCGATAGTATTAGTTCTTTTTATCTTATTCTGCAATTGAAGAATACCATAAAGCAGTGCTTCTGCTGTTGGTGGACAGCCTGGAACATAAATATCAACGGGCACGATTCGATCACAACCACGTACGACTGAGTAAGAATAATGGTAATATCCGCCCCCATTGGCACACGATCCCATGGATATAACCCAGCGTGGCTCAGCCATTTGATCATATACTTTTCTTAAAGCAGGCGCCATTTTATTGCAGAGCGTCCCTGCTACTATCATAACATCCGATTGTCGAGGGCTTGGTCTAAAAACAATCCCAAATCGATCAAGATCGTAACGCGAAGCCCCCGTTTGCATCATCTCAACCGCACAACAAGCCAATCCAAAAGTCATTGGCCACATCGAGCCTGTACGACCCCAATTGATGACTGAATCTAAGCTTGTCGTTATAAATCCGCGATCTACAGTACTATCCATAAATTTAATCCCACTCTAAAGCGCCCTTTTTCCATTCGTAGATAAAACCCACGGTAAGAATGCCCAGAAATACCAACATAGCAACGAATCCAAAAAGTCCGATTTCTTCTAATACAACTGCCCAAGGAAACAAGAAAGCAATCTCTAGATCAAATAGAATGAATAAAATTGCGACCAAATAATACCGAACGTCAAACTTCATCCTGGCGTCTTCAAAAGCGGAGAATCCACACTCATAAGGCGATAACTTTTCATCATCCGGATTATTTGGTGCTAAAAACCAGCCTGCCAACATTGATAAAATGCCTATCAACAATCCAACAACAATAAAAAGCAATATTGGGAAATAATTACCAAGCATTGTATTAATCATAAAAATTGATTTTATTCTTCTTATATTATTGACCTAAGGCAAGTCAAATAAACCACTGCATAAATTTATGAGGGTATTGGAATTTGTTATCAAATACACCTTGTTATTTTTTAGTTAAGTTTATGTTAAGTACTCTTAAGCATTTTATACCGAACAGGATAGTTATAACGCGATTTATCTAAAAAGATAACTAATTAGCGTTCAATATAACAACACTCTCCTCTTCTCATCAGCACCTTTAACACAAAAACTTAAGAGCACGTTGAGTAGAATGTTAACATAGGACTATTAACTACTCAAATGAAGGAATGCTAGAGTTGACTAGCTTATGACTATAAAGCTCCCTTCGTCTAATAAATTCAACATCGTATGAATCCTCGTATAACAACCACAAGCAGTTGAATTTTGTTTATTTATATCCTTACAAGAGATTATTAAAAGCTAACACACCTAACCTTATTCACCATGCAATCAAACCGGAAAAATCAAAGTAATTCATAATCAAAGTAGTTATCTTCTTTTAAAATTTTGTTATCGCATCATAAGCGGTTGTTATATACTCAAAAAAATAGAGTGACCGATTGTAGTACGGCTATATAACTTATCAATCATTAAAGATTAAAGGTAAATATAGATATGAAGCTGAATTTCTTATTGAAATAATAGGATATCAACAATGGGAATTTCTACTGATCCCGTCACAACTAAAACTACTAGCCGAAAAACTGATTTTGCCTACCAAGCAGAATTAAGACACAACCCAAAATCCTTTCTGAAGTTAATCTTGCTTGGATTCTCAATTGTAGGCTTACCTTTGATTGCTGCTTTAGTTTATAGCGCGATTCGGATTGATCAATTAGCAGACCAAAGCCGGAATACAATTTATAGCGCTACGCAAATTACCTATGGAAGCAGTATACTCATCGATGAAATCATCGTAATGGAGCGCAGTATTCAGCATGCTATTATTTTAGAAGACTCGTCTTTGCTCGAAAGTTATTTTAAAGCTCATGACAACTTTGAAAAAACCGCTACCACGCTATTAGAAGTCTCACCTTACATCGAGCAACAGCTTTTACTCGAGAAACTAAGACTGTATGAGACAAATATTTATCGTGAAATTCTTAATCTATCTGATACGCCTCAAGAATTTAAATATTTATTGGATCGCTTTGCCAGTTTGCTTATCCTTGCTCAGGACTTCTCCACAGACAATTATCAATTAATTGGCAGTAAAGTTAATGAAATGAGTGACTTAGCTCTACATGCCAGAACTTTGGTCGAATGGGAACTGCTCATCCTTATTCCATTTGTAATTTTACTTGCACTCATTTTTTCAGTTTTTATTGCCCGACCTCTTCGCCAAATCGATGAAGCAATCTATGATATGGGGCAAGGAAAGCTTTCACGCCCTGTGCGAGTTGATGGACCTCAAAATCTTAAGTATTTAGGTTCTCGATTGGATTGGATGCGCCGCCGACTTCTCAAGCTTGAAGAACAGAAAATTCAGTTTCTACGTCATGTTTCGCATGAACTCAAAACACCTTTGAGTGCGATTCGTGAAGGTGTCAATCTTCTGGCGGAAGGAGTGGCCGGTGATCTTAACCAAAAACAAAACCAAATCATTACTATTCTTCAAACGAGCAGTATCCAATTACAAAAACGTATTGAAGATTTGCTAAATTTTAGCGCACTCCAATCCAATAAAACTGCTTTAATAAAGCAACGTGCAAATCTAGCCTATATCATTACAGAAGTAATAAAAAACCAGAATCTTTCAATTCTTAGTCGGAAAATTAAAATCGATTTGAACTGCCCAAAATTAATTCTAGAATGTGATAAGCAGAAAATCAGCACCGTCATCGATAATTTACTTTCCAACGCTGTAAAATTCTCGCCAGAAGCAAGCTGCATAAAAATTCATGCTAAGCAATTCGACCATACTATCTGGCTTGATATCATCGATTCAGGTGTTGGTGTTGATATCGCGGATGAAGATAAAATATTTGAACCCTTCTATCAAGGCCGCACAGCCCCCATTAGCAAAATTCGTGGAACAGGTCTTGGATTATCCATAGCGAGAGAATACGCATACGCTCATGGCGGGAATATCGAACTTATTCAACATCCTGATGAACCCGGGGCCCATTTTCGTTTAACGCTTCCAGTTGTAGATCTTGAGGAACGATAATTGGTAAATAACTTTAAGTTATTTGTATATTTTGCAATTATTTTTTCCATAACCGGATGTGCAATGCATCCCGTTCAGAAAGCAGAAATACCTGTGATTTATACTGAACAAACTGCGCCCTCTCCTCCGAGCGATATCGAAAATTTAATGCTCTACTATCAAGCGCTGCAAGATAAAAAACCATTCGAACTTCAATGGGAATTCACTTATGCAAAACATCATTATCGAAATGATAAAAATGCAGAAAACCGATTTAAATACATTCTTCTTGTTACTTTACCCAACACCAATTTCAGAGATACTTCTTTAGCATTGAATTTATTAACCAATTGGCCTGAGGATATTCCACTATCTCCTAATTTAATTAGTTTTAGAAAAATATTAATGACTTCTCTTAAGGACCGGCAATCTGCGAAATATAATAACCAAAGCCTTTTACAAAAATTAAAAGCTTCAGAAGGAAAAATCAAAGCGCTACAAGATAAAATCGATGCAATTAAAAGTATGGAAAGACAATTATTTCGAGGAAAGATACCCCAATGAGTAAATGTGATACGTTAACTGCAAAAAAAATCTTACTTGTTGATGATGATACCGATCTACTTGAATTATTATCAATACGCTTATCAGCCGCTGGATTTGAAACAATAACCACCAATAGTGCTGAAGCTGCAATAAATTGCCTAGATCTCACTCGCCCTCATCTTGTCATCAGCGATATGCAAATGAGTGGATTAGATGGCATGGCCTTATTTGAACACATTCATCGTACAAACCCTACCTTACCCGTTATCATTTTAACTGCCTACGGCACCATCCCAGATGCTGTCAATGCCGTACAGCGGGGTATTTTTGGCTATCTTACAAAACCTTATGATCCTAAAACATTACTTGATCAAGTTGACCAAGCGCTCCGGCTATCATGTACCAATTCAGTTAACGACCAAACTGAAGCTTCATGGCGAAAAACGATTATTACCCAAAGCGCAGAAGTTGAAGATTTGCTCACGAAAGTTGAGCTTGTCGCAGATGGAGATGCGAGTGTATTACTTAATGGGGAAAGTGGCGTTGGAAAAGAACTGTTTGCGCGAGCGATTCATCAAGCCTCAAAGCGCGCAAATCAGCCTTTTGTAACAATTAACTGTGCTGCTATTCCAGAACAATTACTCGAGTCTGAATTATTTGGTCACGTCAAAGGTGCCTTTACAGGCGCCATTAGAGATCACAAAGGATTGTTTCAATTAGCAGAAGGGGGAACGTTATTTTTAGACGAAATTGGAGATATGCCCCTCCTTCTTCAAGTTAAATTATTACATGCCCTGCAAGAAAGAGTGATTCGACCTGTAGGATCGATGCAGACTGTTCCTATCAATGTACGGATTATCTCTGCCACACACCGCGATCTCAAGGAAGGTATTGCCGAAGGCGTGTTTCGAGAAGATCTTTATTATCGATTATATGTGGTCGGCTTAACGATCCCCTCGCTAACCCAACGTCGTGAAGATATCCCACTACTCGCCAATCATTTTCTTAGGTTATTTGCGAATAAATATGAAAAAAATATTAATGGATTTGCGCCTGAAGCAATTAATTTTCTGCTTAGCGCCGCTTGGCCTGGTAATGTTAGACAATTAATGAATGTAATCGAACAAAGTGTTGTGTTATGTGCGGTTCAAATCATTCCCTATGATCTAGTTTATGATGCCATGCACAAAGAAGAAACTCAGTTGATTTCATTTGAAGAAGCACGCAGACAGTTTGAGAGAGACTATTTAGTACGATTACTGAAAATTACTTCAGGCAATGTCACTCAAGCGGCCAAGCTCGCTAAAAGGAACCGTACAGAATTTTATAAACTATTACAACGACACCAACTCGATTTTACGCTCTACAAACAACAGGAAAAACTGAAGGGGGCTTATTCTTAGCTTTCGTAATAACAAATCAAAAGCACTGCTAACTTGACTGTTGTAAAAACTATAGCCTTTACTGATGACTACAGGATGAACATAAAAGGTCATCAAGTATTCTGATCATAATTTTCTAGTTTTTTTAAAACAAACTACTTGTTGCTGCTTAACTAAGTTGCAACATAACAAAGTATAAGCTACCAAAAACTAATAGGAACTCTATATCGTGACAGGGGTTAAAGAATATTTACTTCGTGGCAGTTCATGGGCACTTTTTGGAAAGTTTGCTACTGTATTTCTCAATTTACTGCTGATGAGCGTATTAACTCGAACATTACCGCCGGCAGAAATGGGTTTATATTTTCTAGCATTCAACCTGGCAACTTTCTTTTCAATTATAGGTCGTGGCGGATTAGAAAATACCTTATTACGCTTTATTGCTCAAACCAATGAGCCTAGTCAATCTGCTCGATTAAAAAGCGTTTTAATAAAAGGAAGTATTTTATCTCTTGCAGTAATTCTTCTGACACTCTTTATAGCAATCATTTCAATTCCTTGGCTAAGCAATAACTTATTCCACTCTGAACGACTAGCTTCAATTACATACCTGATTGCGATATGGTCAGCCTTATTAGCAATACAATTTGTCACCGGAGAGGTATTTCGTGGTTTTCAAGAAATTAAAAAAGCAATATGGTTTGGGGGATTATTGGCAGCAATAATTAGTGTTATTTTACTATCCTTAGGCTACTGGCTTGATTTATCACTATTCCTCTCAACAGCTGTCACGGTTCTTATTGTTGCGATTGTTATCAGCAATAGTCTTGCCCTATTCTCGTTATTTCAGAAAACAAAACCTTTGGAGCAGAGTAACGCTAACCTTATTAGCTATAAAGAGTTAATTAACCATTCTTGGCCATTATTGATTAATGCGCTAACATTATTTCTACTCTCCCAATCTGACCTTTGGCTATTAGGTACTTTTGCCAGTGAGAAAGAAGTTGCAATTTATGGAGCAGCTAGTCGCCTAGTATTGCTAACAGCAATGTCACTAGCAATCGTAAATGCTGTAGTTCCCCCACTTATTGCGCGAATGCATATACAAAATGATATGCCTCACCTAGAAAATTTACTACGCACTGTGGCAACACTTGCAGCAATACCGGCTCTTATTGTACTTGCTCTATTCATCTTTTTCTCTGAACCGATCATGACTATCATTTATGGTGAATATTATCAGGCAGGAAGCACAGTGTTACTTATACTTTGTATTGGCCAGATAGCAAATGTATTAGTTGGATCGTGTGGATACACTCTTATAATGACAGGACATCGTAATACAATGATGGTGATTTCCCTTATATCTGCTTTAGTGGCAATAACATTGGGTATTGTCTTAGTTCATTTTTATGGTGTAATTGGCCTTGCAGGTGCTTATGCTTTTGCATTAACTTCACAACAAATAGCTATGTGGCTTGTTGTTAGATTGAAATGCGGGATATGGACTCATGCAGGAATCAATTTTTTTCAGCCCTCTATCTTCTTTAAGAAATAAAGAGCAAGAAATCATGATTGAAAAACCAAGAGTACCTGACATATATATAATTGGTGCCCAAAAATCTGGAACCACCACATTGTACGATTGGCTTTCACAACACCCACAAATTTACGGACATCCACTTGCAAAGGATTATCCTTTCTTTAGTAGTAGCCAAACCTTCAAGGAAGGTTTATCGCAATTTTCTTCGTTTCTGAAAAAAGCACCAAAAAATACTCTAGCTCTTGGTGGTGAAGCAAACGCAATGTACTCATCATCAAGTATACAGAGAATGCAAGAGGTAATACCTTTTGCTTACTTAATCGCGATTCTGCGTGAACCTGTAATTCGCGCCTATTCTGCATATACATATGCTATTGAACGCTTGATGGAAAATAGACCTTTTGGCCAAGCGATTAGTGAAGAATTACAAGGATTAGTATATGAACCAACTGATGCGCTTCAGCGTGATTACCTTGGTCATGGTCATTATGCACAACAGTTGCGTGAGGTATTTCAGTTCTTCCCAAGAGAACGTGTCAAAATTGTCTTTTTCGAAAATTTAAAGGCGGACCCTATAACTGAGCTCAAAGCAATCTTTGAGTTTTTAGATATAAAGAATGACTTCATTCCTGATCTAAGTATTCGCAATGAAACCAAAGGGAGTCATCGTAGCAAATGGCTTACTAAACTTACATATGCCAAGCCTTCTTCTGAAAAATTACGAAAACTAGGTAAATTACTTGTACCATTTTCAATACGCACGTCAATAAGGCAAAAGTTAGCTGAGTTTAATCGCATTGAAGCTCCAAAACCTGAATTCCCTGATGATGTTCGTTCCTTGCTGCGAGAATATTACAAAAAAGAAATCACCGCACTTGAATCTTTACTCGACAAAGAAATTAATGTATGGCACACAAACTAAGACTCTTTGTAGTTTTATTGATGCTCATCATCAACCCTATGATTTCTTTAGCCGAGAATGATAATTGGCATCAGCTTGAAATTGGATTTAATCTTGATTATCCTGATCGAGTACCACTCTTTGAATCTGCGTTATCTAAAATAAGCGAATTAGGCATTCGCCATGTGTATATTTACGAGATTTTTGATGGGAAACAGGGAAATGAATATCAAGCCCGACTAAAGAAAGCACTCGATAGTGTACTAAAACATGGAATGATTCCTATGATCTGCATTTCCAATATCCATGCACGATTACAACTTACCAGTAAAGAAATAAAAAAACAACTTAATGCTGCTTTACCTTTATCTATTGAAAAACAAATTGACGGGATTCTAACTTATTCAAATCGCTACCCTCCCAATGATTGGCAAAGTTACACTGCTAGCATTCAAGAATTAATTGATTTTTTATTCTCTACCTACGGAAGTGAAATTGTTCAAACCTGGCCATTTGAAATTGGTAATGAACCTGATGCGCCTCGATACTTTTGGGGAAAGCCTTCAC
>SSFW01000070.1 GCA_008015595.1 Nitrosomonas sp.
ATTCCTTAACGCCATTAACCTCTTGACCTTGCCTGTTTTTTCCCCTTGCCTGTGGCTTGTGTTTGGGGTAGCGTTTGGTGTATTCTGTGGCGAAAGAGTGGTGTGGCAAGCCATGTGATGATAATCCGCCGAAGGCGGTTATCTATCACGTCTTGCCAAAGGGGGAAGCCCCCTTGTGGAAACCCCCGCAGCCAGCGGAAGGGACGGAGTAAGAAGCATGGACGGAGCAGGAAGCAGCGTCAAAAAACGGAGTGAGACCCGCCAGAAAACATTGATGGTAGGGCTACGAGCAACCCCTGCCGAGTATGCGGAATTGAAACAACTGGCAGAGCGTGAGGGGTTAAGCGTTGCCTCCTATATCCGTAGCCGAGCATTAGCAGCCCCGACCACGAGAGCCAGACGGCGACCGCCTATTGAGGCGCAGTTGTTAGGGAACTTATTAGCACAGCTTGGGAAGATAGGGAGCAACCTGAACCAAATCGCCAGAGGCATCAATCAAGGGGAGCTGGTGACGCAAGGGGACATCCAAGCAGCTCTTGGGGAGCATCGCCAGATTTTAGCGTCAGTCATTGGGATGTTAGGAAAGCAACCTAAGTGATAATCAAGGGCAACAGTCGGGGGAACACCAAATTTTTTACGAGCCATTTGCTCAATGCGGAACAGAACGAGCGGGTAGAGGTCAAAGAGATACGGGGGTTTAGTGCCGACACCGTCCCCGATGCGTTTAAGGAACTGTCTATCATGGGGGCAGCGAGCAGAGGGGAGCGGATTTTTTACCATGCCAGCATCAACCCTGAAAAAGGGGAAACCTTGACCCCTGAACAATGGCAGATTGCCGTTGAGAAATTAGAACACAAGTTGGGGTTGGACGACCAACCCCGCTTTATCATTGAACATGAAAAGGAAGGTAAGGACGGCGAACTGAGAACCCACCAACATATTGTATGGAGCAGGATAGACCCTGACAGTATGACCTTGCTGTCAGACAGTCATAACTACCAAGCCCACACTCAAACAGCGAGAGAGTTAGAACAGTTGTTTGACCATGAAGTTGTACCTGTTCCAGCATATGCCGAGCGTAGTCATATCAAGGATTGGGAGCAATGGCGAGGCAGTGAGAGCGGAATAGACCCGAAGCAGATGAAAGCCGAAATCACTCAGCTTTATAAATCCAGTGATAGCGGGGCAGCGTTTCAATCAGCGTTGGATGAGGCGGGCTATGTGTTGGCGCAAGGGGACAGGCGGGATTTTGTGTTAGTGGACAGGGTGGGGGATGTGCATAGTTTAGCCAGACGGATAGAGGGGATGAAGGCAGCCGAGCTACGGGGATTTATGAGCGATGTAGAGAGGCAGAGCCTCCCTACGATCGCCGAAGCAAAAAGCTTGCAGGACACACAGGCGACTGAAAGCGAAAGTGACAGCAGCCCGCACTTTGACCTTGCCGACAATCCCAAGCTGGCAGTAGGTGAGAAGTTTGCTCAGCAGCCCGACTATATCTCATTCAATGAGATATTTGCGTCCGCCAGTGCCTATTTAGACAAGTACGGACATACAGCGTTTGAATTTCCTGAACATCATGGACGGAGCAAAGAATTCTTCCACGCACGAGCAGCAGCCCAGATTGAATTAGAACTGGAAGAGATGCACGCCGAGCAGGATAGACGCAAAGCCGAGCAGCAGAAGGAGCGAGAAGAGAATTTGTGGCAAGAAGCCATCCAGCAGCAACGGGAGCAGCAGAAGGATTTAGAGCGATGAGCGATGATGACGAGCTGACTAAACTATGGACTGGCACAGTATCATCAGCCGAAGCCATCAAACCCCGTCCGCAGTTGATAGGTGGAACAGCGACCAAGCAGCCCTATCAAGCCTGTGATGCGAAAGACAAACAGATTGGATTTTTTCTGCAGTGGCTGAAAGGGACGTATTCTTTTTATTACACCAACGTCTATACGTTGCTACTCAATCCGAGTGCGAGCGAACTGCTTATCATGACCAATAATGCCGTCATCCAGCTCACAGGGCGCAATCTTGAGCCACTTCACCATGCTCTACATTCCCGCACCTGTCACAGCCTGACAGAATTTAACCCAGTGTTGTTTCATGAGCCGAAGCCCAGCGACCCCATTATTGAGATTGTGCAAATCAAAATGGCAACCGACCTGATAAGCGGGAAAGAGTAAGGGGAGGCAGGAGCAGGGCAAAAAGCCAGTGTATAATAACGGACAGGAACAGGTAAAGAGATTTTAAGGTTTTTTTGTTGACAATGAGCTACGAGGGGACTAAAAGACCCAGTATATAGCTAGTTGTTTCCCAGTCAATAATATCAACGCCTTACAGGTGATGCTATGATTAAGACGGAACAAGACCTAGAAGGATTTGTACACCGCTATTTTACTATTTATGGACTGGAGCAAGTAGCACACGATTTTTGCTCAACTTTGAAAAATCAACTTGGTTACACGTTTGCTTTCAGAAGGACACTCACGGAACTCTTACCAGATGACTATATGACCCAAGACCCTACACAGCCCGAGCATCAATCTCAGTGGGCTAAGAGAATTACAAATGAGAAGGCTACCCCTCTTGCCCGCAAAGCAGAGATAGGAGAAGCGACAGTTTCAACCGAAGTAAAAACCCTTTCTCCAACTCGGGACTTTCTAAAAGCTCTTGCCACTGCTAAAGGAATGCACGCACAAGAACTTGCAGAAGAATTAATCGTTGAAGCTATTAATAAAAACCAAGAGCTTGTAGCGGTTGGACAAGAGTACCTTGAGCGTTTTAATAACAATATAAGGACAGCACGGGAATACGCTATACAACAGAACAAGAAAGCAACGGAAACAAGGCTTTCTCGCCTTGAAGCTGTTGGTTCTGGTGGTTCTGGTTTTACGCCATCCATTTAGCCACTTTCCTCTAACCTCCTATAATTAAACACCGTTTCACCCGCTTGACTGGTATGTCCAGTCCTATGTTACACTGCAGCCAGTAAGTAACTAGTCAGTAGCTATTATATAAATCGTTACTGACTATAATAGACCCCACCCACATCTACAAGGAGGCAGCCATCATGAACGACCTGCACCGACAGCAGCCAGTGACGATAGACGTACTGCCCAGCCCACCAGCCCCGAGCAGCTTTGCCAATAGATACGGCATCCATCCCTTCATCGCCTTTTTCACCCTGTGCATAGACCATATGATTTTTGCGGGTGAGGCAGCGACTTTTGGTATGTCGCTGCCCTTATCGCTGGTGGTGAGTAGTGCGGTGGGCTATGCCACCTACAAGGGACAACAGGCATGGTATGGCGATAGTGCCGACAGTGCCAAGACCAAAGCCATTGTGTTGGGTATTTTGACTTTTGTGCCAACCCCCCTGCCCAGTTATGCGTATATCTCCTTAGGGTTTTTAGGATTGCTCAAAAAGAAGAGCTGAAGGGGGCAATATGACCTTCTTACTTCTGTATCTGTTCAAGCGGTTTTTTCTTAGCTGAAAGGAGCGGATATCATGCCGACTTCAATAGTTCTTGAAGTTATCCTGAGCATCAGCGTGTTTCTCATTCTGCGCAGCTTATGGCAGCGCAGACATCTCTACCAGCCCAAGCCACAGGTAGAGATTATGGAGCGACCGCACACACCAATTCCCACCAGCCCCGAAGAAGAAGCCCGAATTAAAGCCTATTTTGAGCAGGTGAAACGCCTGCCGATTGCTCAGCGTTACGAAGAGAAAGGGAGGGCGTAACCATGACTGCCCTCAAGCTGGACAGCAAACTCTTACAGCTAACCCCGACTGATTTTTTCTCAATTCGTGACAGTTTCGAAGGAATTTTGTGTCTGGGGCAAACAGGGTCGGGAAAAACTTCTGGTTTTGGCAAAACCATATCAGGCGCAGTACTTAGGGCTATTTTTGGCGGACTGGTCTTAGTCGCCAAACCCGATGAAGTGGATACATGGAAACAGTGGGCGAAAGAACACGGCAGACAGCACGACCTGCTTATCTTTGACGAAACGCAGGGCATCAATTTTATGGAGTATGAATTTGCTCGCCGAGGGGTAGAGGCAGCCAACAGCGTCACCGATACCATTCTCAAATTGCTGGATACTGCCAACCTTGCAACAGGACAAGGGGGAGGCAAGGAGGGGGAGAAGTTTTGGAAGGATGCGACCCGCCAATGCTTACTTTATTCCACCGCCTGCCTGTACGCAGCGCAAGGGAAAGTCACCATTGCCGACATCATCAAGTTTGTGACCACTGTTCCAACCAGCAAACCCGCCACTGAGGCAGAAGAACACGCCTTTGCCCAACGCTTTGCCGTGCAACTCTTCAAGCGGTTTTGTGTCAATCCAACCTATCCACCCGCCCCCGATATGCGGGAAGCCGTGACCAGCTATTTTGTGCATCAGTGGGCAACCCTCGCCGACAAAACCCGCTCGTCTATTGTGATTTCTTTAACAGCAACCCTGAATAGATTTACTACGGGACTGCTCAGAAAATGCTTTTGTGACCAGACCACCATCCTGCCAGAACTGACCCTTGCGAAAAAAATCATCGTGGTAGGAATACCCGTCCTCACCTACCAAGAAGACGGCGTGATTGCCAATGTGTTGTGGAAGCTCCTGTTTCAACGGATGGTGGATAGCCGTAACGGACTAGCCCCGCAGTTCCGAGAAACGCCACTGTTCTTATATGGCGATGAGATGCACTATTTTACCTCCACTGCCTCAGATGACCTTTTTCTTAGTACCTGCCGAAGTTCACGTTGTGCAGTGATAGCCATGAGCCAGAGCGTCCCCACCTTTTACGCACAAATGGGCAAAGACAAAAGCGACAGTGTCGATGGCTATCTAGGCAAGTTTGGGACAAAGGTGTTTTGTCTGCAAGCTGACCCCAGAACCAATAAATATGCAGCTGACCTCATCGGCAAAGGGCTGAAAAGCCGTAAGAGCAGCAGCGTTGCCAGCAGCAAGGGGATTAATACTAATCGGGGCGGAACACAGAACTCCGCCCATAACGGCTTTTCTAACAGCGAAAGCACCAATGAAACGATAGGCACACAGGAATATGAAGCCTATCTGATTGAACCCAACTTTTTTGCCAGCAATCAGCTCAAAACTGGTTCAGCCAGACACCAGTTTGAAGTATCGGGGGTGTGGTTTAAGGCAGGGGCGAATTTTACGCAGCCCATCCCTGAAACCAATCGCAACTGCATTTTAGCCACCTTTTTGCAGAAAGGAACGTTATGAACGCTTTAGCGATAACAAAACATTCATGGCACGTCCCCGACTGGTTGCGCCAGCAAGTCAGGGGAGCAGTCAACGCCTTGTTTCTGGTGATTGCTTTCAACTGCTTCAGTTGGTTGTGCTTTCACCAGTACGCTGATGACCCTGCACAGTTTAGTTTTTCTGCGGTGTATTTTTCAGGTTGTTTGCTGACGGTCATATCCAAAACCGTTGACCATTTCACACAGAAAGGAGCGATAACAACATGAAGCCCACCCCGATAGAGTGGTTGATTGCTTCCCGCTATACCCTACCAATCTGGTTAGGGCTTGCGGGGTATCTGTATTACTCACAAGGCGGAAGCTGGGAAAATTTTAGCGATGACCAGCGCATCGGGTTTATGGTTTTAGGCGGGATATTTGCCCTTGCCTATCTCAAATCCTTTGTGACGGTGTTTTTCTATGAGCGGGAACAATCGCTGTATAGAAAAGCCCATATCTCACCTGAAGAGAGATGGCGCAGAGCGACAGTGTTTCAGACGTTTTTCCTGGTGTTGCTGGCAGCAGGACTTATTTACTTTGGCTTTAGCTGGTGGAGTTCATCCGAACCCGAACCCCAAAAAACCACCAGCTATAAAGCTGCCAGCATTGGGCTAGGTGGTTTTGGGATTTTAGCCAGCACTGCCTATTACAAAGTTAGAACGTGGAAAAGCAGCAAGCCACAAGGCGAACAAGTGTTTTATGTACGTTGCTGTTTTCCTGTTCCACAGGCAAGCACTCAAACAATGGAATTGCCAGACTATGCTCATTCGTTGCTGGCGAACGCCAAGCAGCGATCGCCGGCAAGCGATGAGCATTTGCGCTTTGCCGATGCACGCACACAGTACAGTCAATCTTAACCACAAGGAAGGTGAGATATGAGCCTCTGGGATGAGTTCCAAGAAGGGTTTGTGAACGCCACCAACGATATACGCCACACGGTGGTTGAAGAGCCGTATTTTGGCAGGGCGACCTCTGGCGACATTGCCCCGCCAGTTGCTAGCGAAAGCGTTGAGGCGGTGTCTGTAGAACCAGCGGTGATTGACCTCACTGGCACGGATACGCAGGGTTGGGGAAGGGATTTAGCAACTATTGAAGCTCCAGTGATTGAAGCTCCAACCACCCAAGCAATGGAACTATGACATGGAACAGGAACATTCACAGCTACATGACTTGGTAGAGGCAGCGGAAACTGTGAAGCTGGTAGCAGAAGTGGCGACTGAAATTCCCGATGTGTGGGCGGATTTACCGCCAGCAGTCCCAGAAGTTCAAGCACTGGAACGCTAAAGGAGGTGAAGTACCAATGAATCCTTGGCTAGAAACAGAAATGGCGGACGTATTCACGAAGATGCAAGCCAGTGGACAAGAGCAATTTACACTGGCAGAAATTCAAGGTTTTGTGCATGAGGCAGCCAACGAAGCAGCCACACAGCACGCTAAAGAAATGGAAGCGGAAGGGTTTTTTATGTACCCAGACCGCCCCCCGCAGGAGTTAGGGCGGTAGTGTGTTTCAGTCCGAACAAGGAGGTTTTAGTTATGTTCAAAAAAACCTTCATAGTAGCAGTCATCATTTGTTTTGCTGTGTTCATGCTGATACTGCCAACCAGCGAAGCCCTTGCAGGCTGTGCGGAAGCAGCGACGAAATCCGCTATCACTGGCGCAGTTGTGACCTTTGGATTAGTGGTGCTGGATTGTTTGCTGACAGGCTGCACATTTTCTGCGGTGCTGACCGCTACAGGTGGCACAGGAACAATTCTCACCAGCTCCCATAGTTGTGTGGATGCGTGGCTGTGGAGCAAGCCAGCAACCCGACCCGCCAAGTAAGCCAGACGATCCCCGCCCGAAAGAGGGCGGGGGTTTTCTTTGTTACCATTTTCTGCACTTGAGCAGCGAGCCTCTTGGTTCTGAAGCGGTTCGTCGTCTTTCTCTTATCCTCTTTCAGTTGCTGATGACCCAACAGCGGGGTGAGGGCAGATAAGCCCTCGCACCATGCCGTCAATGACGCTTTTCGGTTCCCCCTGAAGGTTTCCCCCAAAAAGCTATGACCGCATGGTTTAGACGAGGGCTTTGACTGCCTCTTTTGCCCCCGCTGTGAGGGGTCACATTCAACAAAGAGGTATTTTATGACTGACACGAACACACTCAACCTGAAAGAACTGGCTCAATTCTCAGGTACAGAAAACTGGTATCGCCACGCCCTCAACCGCTCCATTCTCTACACTGACGGGGTGCAATATCTGGCAGAACAAGGCGGGGCATATTGGCTGCTGGATAGCATCGTGCTGGCACAGGCACACAACAAAAAGGTTGCTGCTCAAGAATTCCAAGTGTGGACACTAGCGGTGAAGCCTGACCAGACCGCCCTGCTTACCTGTGGCGATGGCAACGGCAACACAGTCTATAAACAGGCTCTCACCTTCACGGATTTTCCACTGCCTGAAATCAAGCTGTTCTTCTGCAACCGCGTCATCATGCTTCCCAGCGAGTATTGACCACATCACCCCGCCAGTGCAGAACTGGCGGGGGTTTTCTATCTCTTCTGCAATTTAATATCTAATTCATAATAATTAATAAAAATAAACCATGACGTGTTCTTTTATGTTGAATTGGACTTCTTCACCTGATAGCAACGGACAAAAACAGGATAATGTTTATGGCATCACCTCCAAAAGAGTGTTCTTTCAGAACTGATAGACTCGCAATTTTTATTGCGTCTCTTATCTTTTTGATTCTTTTTATTACCGATTTGCTTGAGGCAGGAATTTTGTGACCGATGCCCTCAAAAAGAAACCATACAACAACTTTGTACTGCTACGATTGATATTAGCTTTGTGGGTACTAATATCCCATTATAAAGTCGTCGGTGGTGCTACTTTACTAGATACAATTTCGTTCTCACCAGAGTTTCGTGTTGCTGGTTTTTTTGTAGTGAGTGGTTATGTGATTATAGCAAGTTTTGAGAAGTTGCCAGTTGTAAAATCGTTTTATGCTAAAAGATTTTTCAGATTGTATCCTCTCTATGGTCTGGTGATACTCCTTCAAACTATCTTCATGAGTTTGTTTTTCATGGATAACATAACAGAACAAATACCTAGCATAACTAAGTATTTTTTTGTCAATATGATAATGCTGAACTTTCTCCAATACGATATAGGCGGACTGTTAGCAAACGCAAAAAATCCTGGTATAAACCCCAGCCTTTGGACACTTAAAATAGAGGTAATGTTTTATGCTATTGTGCCTTTGTTGTCTTGGTTCTTTCACAAATTCCGCTGGCAAGGTCTGATTGTTCTTTTCGTTGCCTCCTCAATCTTTAATCAATACCTTATAGAAACTGGTCATCCCCAATTGGCGAAGCAACTGCCAGGTGCGCTTCGCTACATTGTTGTGGGAATGGCACTATATTATTATCGTAACAATTATACGCTTTCTGTGTCGCTTGCTTGGCTCTTTATACTATCAGCATTCATTGTATTAACCTTCCATAATCAGAACGTACCGCAATTTCTTTATCCAATTTTCATAGGACTTATAGTTATATTTTTTGCAACTAAAGTTCCATGCCCTCGCCCAAAAGTAGATTTGTCTTATGGCGTTTATTTGGTTCACGCTCCTCTGATTCAATTTTCAATCCTGTTAGGAGTATTTCAAGATAATATATGGTTTTTGACTGCCTTGATTTCAGTAAGTATGATTATTGCTTATTTCGGATACCGCTATATTGAACTTCCGTGTGTAGCGTTAGGACGGAAAATTTCAAAATACGCTGCTATGACACCTACGCTCCCAAACCCACAGATTAATACCGCTCAACAAGCACCAACAAATAACTGAAGTATGCGGTGTTGGTGAGTTGTCTTGCCAAATTAATTATCCGATGCTTCTACCAAAAATACATGATTGGGCGCTAGAATAATGTTCAAATGTGACTCATCGTTTAGTGTTTTTACTAACACCCCATTTCTTCCATCATATACCCGTATGGTTTTATGCTCTTTCTCGAAGCGGATTGTTTGAAAGCCGTTCTCTGCACCAGATTTTTCTTCATCATAGGTTACAATCCATGTTGAGCCATCAGATTTGTACATAACAAGATTCTTAATTCCAAGTTCACCCGAACCAGTAGATTTTTGATTTTCAAATTTTATATCTATATTCTTAGGCTCTAGTGTTTTTCCATTTGGGTCAGATAATAACCGTGTCGTATGATGCCAATAATCAGCAAATGCCCTTTTCTTTCCATTGTCATCATAAAAACCCACTACTCCAGAAATATCGTCGTGCAGTGCATATATGAAAAAATAAGGCAATCCCATTAAGTAAGCATCAAAGGGAGCTTGGTGCATATACGCACTCGTGACAGAATCATCCTGTTTTGAGGACGCATATATGCCGAATTCTGTTATATCCACTGGTTTACCATCAACGGAATATTCACCTAAAGCTACTAATCTTTTCAGCGTACTATATGGTGTTCCATTAGGATTTAAGTAAACGTGAGCATTGCCGAAATCCGCAGGAGGCTTTCCAAAATTTTTATAATTTCCCTCATAAAAAGGTGGCTTCCAACCACCGCCCACACTTAGTTGTGCTACAGGAATATTATATTTCTTGCCAACTTTATAAACTTCATATTGCAACGCTGTTGCATCTTCAAGCGATGCACCTTGCGATTTAGGGTATCCTGTGTCGGCTTCATTTGAACCTTCTATGACATCAATAAGCTTTGGGTGTTCTCCTAGCCAGCGTTCAATTCTTAATAATGCCTTGCGTTGTTTTTCTGGCGAGGTTTGCGGAATTGATACATGAAAAGTTATACCAGTAGCCTTATTTATCGCTAACCACTCATTTATTATTTTGTCACTACTAGCCCAGTCTCTAGCCTTACGTGCGCCTATATATTGCAATTCTTCAATAACCATTTTTGTATTACCATAATTGCCGTTGCAGCAATTGGACATATGTACATTTACACCAAAAACACTATTCAAGACTGCCTCAGTGG
The DNA here is from genome assembly GCA_008015595.1 of Nitrosomonas sp. GTDB lineage: Bacteria > Pseudomonadota > Gammaproteobacteria > Burkholderiales > Nitrosomonadaceae > Nitrosomonas. The sequence continues at coordinate 10,261 of SSFW01000070.1, forward strand.
GGACTGCCTCTGCTGCGTTAGCGACAGATATCAGAAACACAAAAGGTGTTATGTATAACAAAATTTTATTGGACTTCATTCATATTCCTGCTACCTACGAACCCGTAACCTAACCATTATTGTTTGTAAAACTGTTTTTTCCTATTTCCTAAAAAAGCGCAAGGTGTGAGGGACAGTGTCCCTCATCTGATTTGAGAAATCAGAAATAGGATTGCATCCTTGCAGGGTAAGCGTGAACAAACCCCAGTAAAAGCTGGTTAGCCTTGCGGGGGATTCAGCCAAACGCTTATTATTCCTTGCTATTTTTCCTACTTGATACTAACGCAGTCCAATAGAATACTCTTAACACGTCATCCTTTACGACCTCATCCCGCACCCTGCCTATGAAGTTTCTTATTTACTCATCCCTTTTTATTTATATTTCATTCTATATATTCGAAGCTCCGCTTCGCTATGCTTTTGCACTCGTAGGGCTTGATAATCTTATTTTTATTCGTGACATCATTCTGCTCTTTCCTTTGTCTTTTTTCATTTTATTCAAACAACTGCTTCTCCATAGACAGCCCACTTCATTTATTATTTTTTCTCTCATTATCTTGGTGCATGGATTAGTTAGCTACCTCAACTTTCAGAACTTTTTTATACTTCTCTATTCCACCAAAGTCTTGTCAACCGCACTCGTGGGTGCATTGATTGCACCTTATGTAATGAAACCACACCCGAAAGTCATTCACTTCACCCTTTTTTTTTGGCTCTGCACAGCAGTTGGACTGTTTTTAGACAAATATATTTTGACCTTCCCTTGGATAGGTATGACCGCCACCATCGGCGATATTGTCGTTGACGTTGGTAAAGACTGGATGATAGCGGGCGAGGACAAGCGTGTCGGTGGTTTTATGCGTTCCTCTATAAATGCTGCCATTGGCACACCCATTCTGTCTTTTCTTCTTATCCTTCATTTGCAGCGTGTGTTTCTTAAAATCTGTGTGCTGCTGGTGACGCTTGTCCTTCTGTACTGGACAACACAAAAAGCCTCTATTCTTGCGTTTCTCTTTACCTGTTCGTGTCTGGTTTTCTATAAACGTCCTATTCCCCTCCTCAAACTGGCGATTACGTTCGCACTTCTCTTGATGATTGCGTTGCCCACTGTCCTTCCGTTGTACGAAATGCCCACCGCACGTGGTGTCTTCACTCTTGGCTCATTCTATATGCGAGTAGAGGACGTGTGGCCTCGCGCATGGATATGGATAGAGAGAAATTCACTATTTCCTTTTGGAGTGGGGTTAGGGGGAATTGGTGGGGCGATGCGTTTTTATGCGCCTGACGATGTTAACTACGCTGATAATATGTTTCTCTTTTTCTATGCGTGTTTTGGACTCTTCGCCTTTGTCTATATGATTTGGATTTGGCTCACCTGTATCCGTGTCAAGAATTCAGATACTACGCCTACGATTCTTGCGCTGTCTGTGCTTTCCTTTCTCTTGTTCTATGGTTCAGCCCTGACAGTGCTTGAAGACCAAATGGCTTCTCTGTTTTTTGGAGCGGCTCTTTCGTGGCTTGCAACTTTGAACAAAAAACGTGCGCGCATTCACGCAGCTCAATAAGCCAAAAAAGTGCATGGCATCACATACCATGCACTCAAGAATCTTTTAACTTCCTACTAAAGCTGCATTCGCTATACTCTTGTCTTTCCCCTCGCGCAACCACTACCTCTAGCGAGTATTGACCGCATCACCCCCCCTCATCCACAGGTTTTTGTATCTGCACCACTCCGACATTTCTATAGAGGGTGGAGCGACTGACTTTCAGGCTTTCCGCCACTTCACCCACCGAGAACTTGCCAGATTGCAGTAAGACAACGGCTTTCTTTTTATCTTCTTCACTCATCAAAAACTTGCGTCCGCCTTTTTTGCCTCTGGCTCTGGCTGCGGTAAGTCCAGCCTGTACCCGCTCACGGATTAAATCCCGCTCAAATTCTGCCATTGCTCCGAATAGATGAAAAGTAAGCTTTCCCGCTGGTGAAGTCGTATCAATCTGTTCGGTGAGTGAACGCAGTTCAACACCACGATCACGAAGAAGTGATGCGGTGTTGATGAGTTGCCGTAGTGACCTCGCCAAGCGGTCTAACCGCCAGACGATGACAACATCCCCTTCCCTTGCATGGTCTAACAGTTTTAAGAGTTCTGGACGCTGTTCTTTTGAGCCAGAGGCGGTTTCTTCATAGATACGCTCACACCCTGCCTGTTCCAGCGCATCACGTTGCAAGCGGGTGGTTTGCTCATCAGTGGATACTCTGGCATAACCAAGTTTCATGTTGCACAATCCATTACTCTTTTCATTTCAGCAACGTAGATTATGACACGCTATTTTGCAACAGGTTTAGAGCAGTAACAGGGCTTGGGTTTAATTCTCAGGTGCGAGTGTCACAAATAAGTGTTTGTGAAACAGCCACTATGTTGAAGGGCGAAAGGGTGTACCGTTTCATCCCCCCTGTGGTGTACCGTTTCATCCCCCCATTTGCTGTAAAAACGTGCGGAGTGAAGAGGCAGAGCCTGTTCGTTGCTGGGAAGCAACCAACAGGAAGACCGCCCCGCATCGTGGCGTTGCCACCATGCGAAGACCCACCAAAGCCCGCTAGTGTGTGGGACGCTCCCGCAGCAACCTTGCCACGTCAGAACGTGGCACGCTTGCAAGCGTGCGCTGTCCCATTCTAAGACTTGTGGCGGTTTCGCCCTTCTTCTTGTACAGGGCGAAACACGCTAGATAAGAAAAACACCCCCTGCCCTTGTGTCCGCTTGGCTGGTGTGTGGCTGTTCATGTAGTATAATATCATATTGACAGTATATGAAAACGCTACTATATACTCCCACATTCATAGCATCTTAACAGAGAGGTTTCTTATGATTATCACTGTAGGCGGTATCAAAGGCGGGACTGGAAAAACGACCATTGCAACAAATCTAGCTTGTATTGCTGCATCAAAAGCCGATGTGTTGCTGGTGGATGCAGACGACCAAGAAACCTCTGCCGACTTCACCGCCACCAGAAAAGAAGAACACCCGAACGCCCCTCGTTATACCTGTGCAAAATTAACAGGGCGCAGCGTACGAACTGAACTCTTAGAACTTGCCCCGAAATATCAACACGTCATTATTGATACAGGAGGGCGTGACACTGCCAGCCAACGAGCAGCCTTAGCCGTGAGTGATGTTCTGCTCATTCCCTTTATGCCCCGCAGCTTTGATATTTGGACACTCAATAAAGTTGCTACGCTGGTAGAAGAAATGAAAGCAGCGAACCCGAAGCTACAAGCTTATATCTTTCTCAGTCGCACCGACCCACAGGGGCAGGGTAACGAAAACGAAGAAGCCACAGAACTTTTGAAAGACACAACCAGCCTCACCTTTTTAGATGCGCCTATAGGCAGCCGTAAGGCATTTGCCCATGCAGCCAGTCAAGGGCTGGCTGTAACCGAACTCATAGGAGCGCAGCGCAACCAAAAAGCCATTGATGAAATCATGGTGTTATTCCAACGTTCTTTTAACGTCACTCCCCTATCACAATCACTTGAACTTGCAGCGAGGTAATTATGTCACTCAGACCCAAACCACCCCAAAACAGCACGAACGATGACCCACGCATTGATGAATTGATTAATAAGGGTGGTTCAGTCGCCACTGCTACCAATCACGCATCACTACCCCATACAATGACATTCACCGCCCAAGTCCAGCTAAGGCTTAAAAAGGATGTTCTTCAACGCATTGACAACCACCGCCAAAAGCGTACCTTGCCACCTTCCCGCCACGCATGGATTTTAGAGGCGATACTAGAGAAATTGAAAACCGAAGTATAATACTACTTTCATATCAATATAATATGATAGAAGAATGAAATATCTATCATATTATATTGATATGATGCTATTTGAGCAGTTTTATGACCACCGACCCTGATTTTTTATCTAACGTACCACTTCCCGACCAGCCCAAACAGCTTGGGAACATACTCAAGAAAACCACGCTTCCTGCTATTCCGAAGCCTTTAACCAAACGCCAGCGAAAGCTTATAGAAGCCTCTGCGGAGATACGGCTTAACCCTGTCACAGCCAAAGATGCTAGCTTTATTTCTCGTGAGTTCGTGCAAGCCACATTGCCACATCGTGACCCAAAAACGAATACATGGAACAGAAAGAACGGCAACTACACACTCAGTTTGCAGACTGGTTTTGATGCAGATGGAAACCCGATTGGCTTGCCATATGGTGTCATCCCTCGCTTACTGATTTTTTGGATGGTGACGGAGGCGGTTCGCACCAAAAATCCCACCCTGAAACTTGGTAATCATTTAGCTACTTTTATGAGAGAAATAGGGTTAGACCCTCAGCACGGAGGGAAAAACAGCCCTGCATACCATCTGAAAGAACAGATGCGACGCTTTTTCAATTCACGCATCGCATTCTTTTATACTATTTCTGATAAAGGGCGTGAAGGGGAAGCCGCTAGGTTCATGCAAATTGCAGATGACTATATTTTATGGTGGGATACGAAGCAGCCACAGCAAAGTGAGCTATGGGAAAGCTCTATCACTCTTGATGATAAATTCTTTCGTGCAATCACAGCTAACCCTGTCCCTGTTCATACGGAAGCATTGAGCGAGCTAAAAAACAGCCCTCTAGCTCTAGACCTCTACGCTCTTTGTTGTTATGAAGCGTACCGAGTAGAAAAAACTGGTGAGGCAAGGTTTATTTCATGGCGGTCACTCATGGAGCAAATGGGAGCAAACTACACAGGGGATAATGCTCATAAGGAGTTTGCTAGGAAAGCAAAACAGGCACTCAAGAAAATTCAATTAGTGATGAAGACCTTACATATCAGTTACGCACAAGAGGGAGGCGTGACTATCCTGCCCAGCAGTCGCCCCACCATCCATTCTAAAAATCATCTACGTTAAAACACCACGCATAAATGGTACACCGAAGGACGCATAAATGGTACAGGTGACAAGTAACAATTTGATTTCAAATGATTATTTTTATCCACAATTTTTGTGGATAAAAAAGTTATCCACGCATAAATGGTACACCGAAGGACGCATAAATGGTACACCGAAGGACGCATAAATGGTACACCCTTCCTTTAATAGACATATAATACTTCCTGTAGTTGCTCAGCCCGAAATTGTGGATAACTTTTGATTTTTCAACGATTTATGATGATAATTCAGGTGCTTATTTCTTCAAAACCCCTGTGAAATTAACCCTTTTATTTTTGCTTTTTTCCAGCAAGCCCCAAGCGGGGCATTGGAAAAAAGCTTTGTTCTTTTCTTACAACTTCTGACAAAACAAGAGGTTAGAAAGAATTGCATGCAGGATTGGGCTGGAGCGGGAGGCGAAGTCCCCGACCAACTCAAACGACACTAGGCAAATTTCAAACGGAAAGGGGTCTAGGAAGCGAGAAGAGGGGGAGGGGTATAGGGAAGTATCAAAAAATTTTTTCTGACTGCTCTACGACCAAATAAAGCGGTTTTTTCTTTCATGAGGTGAAGTACCAGTGGGCGGGGGTCTGTTCTAACAGATGTTCTAACCATTGCCTGTTTGTGTTTGACCATCGCTCCAAAGTCGTTTCGGTCGCTCCACTGCCGTGTCTGTTCTAACATTTGTTCTAACCGACATTCCCCATTTGCTCTAAACCTGTGCGGAGTGAAGAGGCAGAGCCTTTTCGTTGCCGTGAGGCAACTTATAGGGCAGGGGACAGAGCCAGAAACTAAGAACCCTGACTTATAGAAGGGCGAAACCTCAAGTCGTACCAGTCCATTGACAAAAAGCTACGCCCTTTCCCATTCGCATTTCGGGGCAGCGTGACCCGCCTGACGAAACCATTTTATTCTAGGGTTTTTCCCCCTTCCCTCAAGCCTTTTTTCGTTACCTTCTCTTAACCCCTGTTCATGTTTTTCCTGCCCTCTTTTGGTTAAATCCTTACCTGCTTTTCTTACCCATTTTTTACCTCTTCTGGCTATATTCCTTAACGCCATTAACCTCTTGACCTTGCCTGTTTTTTCCCCTTGCCTGTGGCTTGTGTTTGGGGTAGCGTTTGGTGTATTCTGTGGCGAAAGAGTGGTGTGGCAAGCCATGTGATGATAATCCGCCGAAGGCGGTTATCTATCACGTCTTGCCAAAGGGGGAAGCCCCCTTGTGGAAACCCCCGCAGCCAGCGGAAGGGACGGAGTAAGAAGCATGGACGGAGCAGGAAGCAGCGTCAAAAAACGGAGTGA
>SSFW01000031.1 GCA_008015595.1 Nitrosomonas sp.
ATAATGCTTTTAAATTACTATACTCAGCCTTATCTACATCTGTCTTCTTTCTTTTCTAGATCACTACAATCAAATAATTGGATTTACTTCTCAGCTAGAATTAAAAATTCTTGTTTTTCATCTAAATTCTAGACGCCATCTAATATAGAGTTAAACAATCTTTTTGAAAAATTTGAGGACAAGACAAAGTCAAATTATCAATTAAATCTTCCTGACCATCTAGCTTACTATCGAACGAATCTTCTTCCAAAACAGCCAACCAGTCTTCCCAAGCTTTAGCTACAGCCATTTGGAATCTTGAATTATCATCAATCAAAAAAGATCGTGAACTCAACCTTGCTAGATTCTCACATTAACTTGAAACTTATTCGGTTATTTTTTCTCTGGAATAATCGTGCGCAATTCTTGAAAAATGGCGCGGAAGCTTTTAGGTGGTTTCTGTGAAAGTGTTTCTTTATGGGCATTACGAATCAAGGCTCGTAAGTGTTGTATATCAGTTTCAGGATAGTGCTGTTTGAATTCATTAATTGAATTCTCATCAGCCAAGAGCCGCGTGCGCCAGTTTTCCAACTGATGTAACCAAGCGGTATGATTAACGTCACGATTTTTCCAGTAATCGATTTTTTCTTGAATCGGTGCAGCGTCGATATTACGCATCAGTTTACCAATATATTGCATCTGACGTCGTTTGGCTTCATGTTTGGTCAGTTGCTTCGCTTCTCGGATCGCATCGACCAATATCTCTGGTAAATCCAGTTCAGCAATGAATTGGGAATCTAATTCGACAAGCTGCTCACCAATTCCTTGGAGTGCATGCATTGCTTTCTTACGGCGTGTCTTGCTGAGAATTTCTTCAGATTCATTGTCATCATGACTATCGTGTATCATTTCAGATCGATTTATAGCTGTGTGAAGAAGCTGCTATCATAGCGCTTTTGTAAAATTTTTTTTGAATTTCACGCACCGTTGCTTTTAGCGCGGTGCTAATGTATTTCATAGTTTAAATAAGTAAAGGCGGTATGAATCCAGATACTTCGAGCGGACAAAATTTTTCCTATTCTTTTGCGGAATTGCAGCAAGTTGCAAATGATATTTTGAATCACGCTAAGCGAGGCGGAGCAACTGCCTGCGAGGCAAACGTGTCAGATGGTTTTGGTTTAAATGTCACTGTCCGCCAGAATGCAGTTGAGACGATCGAGCATAATCGAGATAAAGGATTATCGGTAACCGTTTATATAGGTCAGAAACGGGGCAATGCCAGTACTTCTGATTTTTCACCCCAAGCTATCAATGATACAGTCGCTGCAGCATTGTCCATAGCGCGACATACTGCAGAAGATAATTGTGCTGGCCTTGCAGAAGCTAATTTATTGGCAACCACATTTCCTGATCTCGATTTGTATCACCCATGGAATTTACCCGTTGAGGCGGCTATCGAACTGGCTCAGCGCTGTGAAGCCGAGGCGCTCGTTGTCGACAAACGTATTACGAATTCTGAAGGAGCCTCAGTTTCAGTTGGCGCTTCTCAATTTGTATACGCCAATAGCTTGGGTTTTATGGGAGGATATCCTGTTTCACGACATAGTATTAGCTGTGCTGTGATTGCGAGTGAGGCCGATATGATGCAACGCGATTATTGGTTTAGTGTTGCACGAGATGCGCATGATCTGGAGCAGATTGAAGCTGTGGGTAAAAAAGCGGGAATGCGCACGGTTGCACGTTTAGGGGCCAAGAAGCTTTCAACGTGCGAAGTACCCGTGTTATTTGAAGCGCCCCTTGCCTCGAGTTTAATAGGGCACATGGTAAGCGCTATCAGTGGTGGGAGTTTATACCGTAAATCATCGTTCTTATTGGATAGCATTGGTAAACAAATTCTTCCGTCTGATATTCAGCTTCACGAGCGACCCCATATTCCCAAAGGTCTAGCAAGCTGTACTTTTGATGAAGAAGGAATCGCGACGAAAGATCGTAGCATTATTGAGAATGGTGTGGTGCAAGGTTATTTCCTCAATAGCTATTCAGCAAGAAAGCTGGGCTTACATTCAACGGGAAATGCAGGGGGTAATCACAATCTTATATTGTCGTGTGCTGAACCGCTTGGCTTTGAGGCGCTTCTGAAAAAAATGAATAGAGGATTACTCGTGACTGAATTATTAGGTCATGGTGTAAATGGTGTGACTGGGGACTATTCAAGAGGTGCAATGGGATTTTGGGTAGAGAATGGGGAAATAGGTTACCCCGTTGAAGAAATTACCATTGCGGGCAATCTAAAAGTCATGCTATCGGGTATCATTGGCGTGGGTAGCGATGTGATTATCCGCGGATCCAAACAATGTGGGTCAATATTAATTGATCGGATGATGGTTGCTGGGCTTTAAATGGCCTTAAGCGCTCATTAGCTAATCATTAGCGCTTTTTTAGGTAAAAAATGAATTCATCGACTGATTCAGTGAAAGATAATAAATCATTCGCAGTTTGTTCGGCAAAAACCTGAAAATCAATTACAGAACCAGGATCTGTAGCGACGATCTTGATGACTTGTCCTGTTGACATTTCTGACAAGGCTTTTTTAGTGCGCAGTATGGGCAGTGGGCAGACTAGTCCACGTACGTCTAATTCGCGATCAGCACGGAATGGGTTTTCTCTTTTTGCTAACAATGGTTGTGTTTTAGTTAGTTTCATAATTTTCTTATATTGAGTATCTATTTTTAGATTTTCAAAATATCTCAATCGGATTGAGATACGATAACTCATTTTTTTATATTTTAACGTATGCCAGTTAATATTTCGCCACTACTTTCTGAGCAATTACTACCTATTGCTGGAATATCCCTTGGAATTGCTGAAGCGGGGATCAAGCGCCCAAATCGTAAAGACTTATTGACCATCGTGTTAGATGAAAACGTCAATGTAGCAGGTGTTTTTACGCAAAATCGGTTTTGTGCTGCACCAGTGATTGTAGCCAAGGATAATTTAGCCCAAGCCTCTTCAATTCGTGCTTTGGTTATCAATACAGGGAATGCTAATGCAGGCACTGGAGAGCAGGGCATCGCAGATGCCCGTGCAACATGTCAGCATCTAGCCAAGCTTTTAAATTGTCATGTAGCGCAGATTCTACCCTTCTCTACCGGTGTCATTATGGAACCACTTCCGGTCGAGAAGATTGTGACTCATTTGCCGCAGGCATTAGCAGACCTTAACCCAGATCATTGGTTTAAGGCTGCGCAAGCGATCATGACAACCGATATCGTTCCCAAAGGCGTGTCGCACCAAATTGAAATTCAAGGAAAAACAGTGACCATAACCGGAATTGCAAAAGGCTCGGGTATGATCCATCCCAATATGGCAACCATGCTTGGCTATATTGGCACTGATGCTTGCGTTGCCAAGGCTATCCTGCAACAGATGGTTCGTCATGTAGCGGATCACTCATTCAACTGTATCACAGTTGATGGTGATACTTCTACCAATGATGCGCTGATACTAATGGCGACAGGACGAGCTGGGCACTCAGAGATTACTCAACTAGAAAGCCAAGATTACCTGAAGCTTCAAACAGCGATAACGGCCGTGGCAAGAGAATTAGCACAAATGATCGTGCGTGATGGCGAGGGCGCAACCAAATTCATTACGGTTTGTGTGGAAAAAGGAAAGAACCGAGAAGAGTGTTCACGGGTCGCGTATGCCATCGCACATTCACCGTTAGTTAAGACGGCTTTTTTCGCTTCTGATCCTAATCTGGGTCGTATCTTGGCTGCAATTGGTAACTCAGGAATCATCGATTTAGATGTAGATTTAGTGCAGCTCTATCTGGATGATGTATTGGTGGCAGAACAGGGTGGTAGAGCCAAAAGTTATCAAGAAGAGGCAGGACAGCGGGTGATGAAACAAGCTGAAATCACGGTACGGGTTGTTCTAAATCGAGGCACCATGACAGCAACGGTATGGACCTGCGATTTTTCTTACGACTACGTCAAGATTAATGCTGACTATCGCAGTTGATTGATGATGTCACAATTCGATTTGGTTCTTGATCGACTCAATGATTTGCTGATACGCGTTGAAGCGTTACTGCCTAATCAGCAGGATATGACAGATTTTGACGCAGCGACGGCTTTTCGCTGGCGCAAACAAGGTCATAATGGTTATCTGCAACCGGTAACGCACCCTCATCAAATTCAGCTCGATGCATTGCAGGGTATCGATGAACAAAAGCAATTAATCGTTCAGAATACCTACCAGTTCGTCTTGGGTTATCCTGCTAACAATGTGTTACTGACGGGTGCACGCGGCACAGGAAAATCTTCCTTAGTAAAAGCATTACTCCATCAATATGCGGATAAAGGGTTACGCTTAATCGAGGTAGAAAAGCAAGATCTAATCGACTTGCCCGATATTACTGAGCAAATTTATCAAAGACCCGAGCGTTTTATTCTATATTGTGATGATTTATCGTTTGAAATGCATGAGCCAGGCTATAAAGCGCTCAAAGCGATTTTAGATGGTTCGATTGCTCGTGCATCGGAAAATATCTTGGTTTACGCGACCTCAAATCGACGCCATTTGATGCCAGAATCGATGAAAGATAATTTGGATACACGTCACATCGATGGTGATATTCATCCGAGTGAGTCCGTAGAAGAAAAAATTTCGCTATCAGAACGGTTTGGTTTATGGCTTTCTTTTTATCCTTTTGATCAGACGCAATATCTCGACATCGTTCGCTATTGGCTAGCGCATTACGGTATTCAGCATATGAATGATGCCGTTAGGTTAGAGGCATTGCGTTGGGCATTAGCAAGAGGCGGAAGAAGCGGGCGTATTGCCTGGCAGTTTGCGCGTGATTGGTCTGGCAAACGAAAATTAGCACAATCACTACGCCGCAAGACTCGTCAACCCTCATAATTTTGAGTAAATGATTGAAGTTGCTGCTGCTGTGTTAGTTCGACCCGATGGGTATTTTTTGCTGACCAGCCGACCAGCGGGAAAACCCTATTCAGGTTATTGGGAGTTTCCTGGTGGAAAAATTGAGAAAGATGAATCTGTTTTACAAGCGCTCGCACGTGAACTGTACGAAGAGCTGGGAATTCAAATTGAACAGGCAAGCCCTTGGATAACAAAAATTTATGCTTACCAGCATGCAACAGTAAGACTGCATTTCTACCGCGTGTTTACTTGGCATGGTGAGCTTATTGGTCGTGAGAATCAGCAATTGTCCTGGCAAACGCCTGACAAGGTTATTGTTGCACCGCTGCTTCCTGCTAATCAGCCGATTATTCGTAGCCTATCCTTACCCTCTGTTTATGGAATTACTCAAGCCGCTGAATTGGGCGAATCAACTATGCTTCAAAAAATTGAACTCGCAGCACAACAAGGCTTAAGACTACTGCAGGTTCGCGAGAAATCGATGAATAAGACACAGCTAAAACAATTTATCGATGCGATTTTTAAGCGTACTCACCCGTATCAAATGAAGATTTTGATAAATGAGGATATAGCGCTAGCGAACGCGGTTGGAGCCAGTGGTGTGCATTTAACTTCTAGCCAATTGATGGATATGTCTGTCCGACCCGACTTGGCTTGGTGCGGGGCTTCTTGTCACAACATCGAAGAGCTTTATCACGCTGAACAACTTGGATTAGATTTTGTAGTGTTGGGTCCAGTGTTACCGACAAAGAGTCATCCCGATGCGATTACATTAGGCTGGAGAAAATTTTCAAGTATGATTCGGGATTATCCCCTTCCGGTTTATGCATTGGGTGGCATGATACAAGCAGATTTACCTTTCGCGATTGAACAGGGAGCTCATGGTATTGCGATGTTGCGGGATATATGGAAGATAGAAGCAGTACTGAAATAAGGTGAAGATTCTTATGAAAAAAAGGGTGTGGGTCATTATTCTGATACTGATCGGATTAACTGGTTGCAGTACGATTTATTTCCTTGAGGGCAAAGAATATGAAGGCAGAAGACAATATATCGCTGCTCGTGCTGAGATGTATCAACGCTGTATTGAAGGCACGATATCCCTTAACCCTCCACCGATACAACGAAAATTGATCGCATTGATTCCTTCACAGGAAGCGATTTTCAGAACTCATTTCGATAACATCAAAGAATCCAATCACAATTTTCCAGTTACGATGGAAGATTTGCGACAAGATCCTATTTATTTTGGGATGAATGAGAATTATCGGTTAGTGGTTGAGTTGATCAAAAAACGAAATCTCTATCAAGATTTACAAATCTAAGAATATGAAACACTAACAGTACCCGAAGTCGATGAAGAAAGTGATGTGTTCTATATTGCCTTACCCAAAGATACTAAGCACCGAGATATGTATTATCTGAATACTGAAAAAAGGGGTAAGCTACGCGTGGATTATGGTCCGATGGATCCTGATTGTGAAACAGCGCGCGCACCGTTCTTAGCATTGATTCCTTGTGAACAATTTCGTGATCAGTTACTCACTGCCATTGAGACACTCGCGAAACAATCACCTTAATCTTGGTTAGGCTGGGGTTCTTCTCAGCATTGCGTCACTCGCATCACCGCGTCACTAACAATCGTATTATTTAAGCAGTTAAAGTGTGTAAGTTTTATTTGCAGTAACACTCGGTAAGTGATGCTCAGTTCAATATTTGGCTTATCGTATTACTTTAAATTATAAATTCAATGGCCTAGAAGATAAATCGAACGATGTCCAAATTAATCCAAGCACCGGTACACCGACACGAAATTTTTGCTTGGGCGCTATTCGATTTTGCTAACTCTGGTTATACCACCGTTGTATTAACTGCGATATTCAATGCTTACTTTGTTGGCGTAATTGCACAGGCGTATTCATCGGGAACCGCAACATTGTGGTGGACGATTGCGATGGCGCTTGCCAATGGGGTTGTTTTATTGACTGCACCGATTATCGGTGCGATCGCAGACGATCGTGCTTGGAAAAAACGCTTTCTAATGATTTCCGCAAGTGGCTGTGTAGGCTTTACCACGTTGCTGGCAACCGCAGGTCCTGGTGATGTAAGTTACGCAATGGCTTTAGTGATATTGGCAAGTATTTGTTTTTTTACGGGCGAGAATCTTATTGCTGCCTTTCTTCCGGAAATTGCAACGCCAGATAAAATGGGTCGAATTTCAGCGTTTGGATGGACAATTGGTTATCTCGGTGGCTTACTGACTTTGGTGTTGTGTCTATGGGTTACCTTAAACACTGAGGCGCAGGGGCCAGAAATGGCCGATGCTGTGCCACTGACATTGCTGATTGTGGCATCGATGTTCGTCGTTGGGAGCTTACCTACTTTCATCTGGTTGCGCGAACGTGTCCAACCTTGTGAGCGAGCTGCTATCAATTATTGCTCGATTGCTTACCAACGCCTACACACGACATGGCAGCACGCGCGTTTTCATCGGGATTTATTTCAATTTCTCATTGCCTTGACAATTTATACCTGTGGAATTAACACGGTCATCGTGCTGGCCGCTGTTTATGCGCAAGAAGCGATGGGTTTTACGACAGAAGATAATATCCAACTCATTTTAATCGTTAATATCAGTGCTGCGCTGGGCGCATTTGCCTTTGGGCAAATTCAGGATCGACTTGGTTCGTTGCGAACGTTATCGATGACCCTAGTTATCTGGATCTGCGCATTGTTGCTGGCCTATTTTACACATGACCGCATGATGTTCTGGGTAGTTGCCAATTTAGTGGGTATCGCATTAGGATCAAGCCAAAGTGCTGGGCGTGCCATTATTGGATTATTTTCTCCTCCTGCAAGAGCAGGGGAATATTTTGGTTTATGGGGATTAGCGACTAAACTGGCAGCAGTGATTGGCCCATTGTGCTATGGGTTGATCACCTATGTTACGCAGGGAGACCATCGCACGGCACTGTTGGTAACGACATGTTTCTTTATGGTTGGGTTACTATCCTTGATCGGTATTGACGAGAAGCGTGGTAGAGGTAGTGCAATTCAAGACTGATCAGCGCAAATCTTGATTTTATGTGATCGTTACGTTAGGGTTTTTCCTAAAATAATTTTGTAATGGTGTGATGAAATGGATCGAATCGTTGTACCTCAAGCGACATGGATGCGGTTTGCTATCGATGATGCTCAGCGTTTCATGGGATTAGCGGAAGGAGGACCATTTGGAGCGTGTATCGTAAAAGGTAACGAAGTGATTGCCGTGGCGCATAGTACTGTGTTACGTGAGCACGATCCCACTTGCCATGCAGAAATCAATGCGATTCGTCAAGCTGCGCGAGCGCTTAATCAGCATCATCTTAATGATTGTGTAATCTATTCCACAACTGAGCCTTGCCCTATGTGTTTCAGTGCTATTCATTGGGCTAGAATTCATACGATCGTGTTTGGAACGCGTATTGCAGATGTCAAGACATTAGGTTTCAATGAACTCGATTTGAGCAATGAGTACATGAAACGCGAAGGCCATAGTCAAGTTGAGATCGTGAGTGAATTTTTACGTGATGAGTGCGAGCAGATCCTCAAAACATGGCAGAAAATGAGTCATGGCATTGCTTATTGATGCCCTACCTACTTACAGATCAATTGAGACTACATTCCTGATCTTTTTTGCGGATGAACGCTTGAATATCTTTGCCTCCGTACTTTTCGGCAAGCTTATCGATACCCACTTTGATCAACGGAGACAGATCAGATTCATTGGTCGTGTCTAGAAACTGATCTAGTTTATCCAAATCATCTTCGGTCAGTTTGATGCCATGCATTCTTGCATAGGCGATGATAGCAAGTCTGCTGGATCGATTATTTTTGTTAGTAAAGATATGTGCAGTTTCGATTATTGCTGAAGTTGTTTTATCCGTTTTTAGTTTATCAATAATCTTTCCGACCGCACCTGGCGCACAAGTACCTAGGCTGTCATAATTTTGATGCGTGAGTAGTGCTTTAATCCCTTGTTCGCATTGCGCATTATTACTGGGATTGATCTGCAGATATTCTGGGGAATGGCGGATCAAATCAAAAGAAGATTGGGGATTAGTGACAGTCTCTTTTATCTTTGTTCTTAAGCTTTGCTGAAAAACCCTAATATTTTTTATCAAAGAATCTCGTGTATCATTTAAATCATTCTTAAATTCTCCTGATTTAACAAGATTAAACGCTTCTTTGATTTGTTGTTCATCTAAATCTGCGCGATTTACAGCCCCCTCTTTGATCAGTTTGTCAGTAAGCTTATTGAATAAGCTTGCTGAATTCTCAGGTTTTTCTTTATCAATCACCACACACTCATTGTTTTCAACTTTAAACGTTTCATCAATAGTGCCAAATTCTTTAGCCAATGAGACAAGTGAAATTTTTGCTGGAAAACCAATTTTTGGTTCTTGCGGTTCGCTTGTGGAAGATATAGATTGCATCGTAGTGCAAGCAGCTAGCAACAAAATAATACTGGCAATAAATGGTAGTTTAAAAAAAGATAGGTTACCTTGATCCATAGAATGCTCCTCGTTAGGTAAGAAGATAGTGCTATGTTGGTATCTGATTGTCTAGTTTGCGGAAATGAGTTCCCATCGCGCTAATAAAAAATCTATTAGGCCATATCCTAATACAATAAAGTCATTGGCACAAAAATCTAATCACCAATCAATGATAGGAGCCTTTGCGTTAATATTTCCAGGTTGCCCATTGGCTACAATTCATTTCTGCTATCTAAGGGAAACCCTTAGATAAAAATCAAATTTTCCCCAATATACTAACTAGCCTTCATTGAATTACGATAACACCAATGGAAAAATTTTATTAACCTCACGGGGGATGCAGCAATGAAAGTAATTAATCTCTTAGTTTTAGTTGTTGGATATGTATTAAGTGCTTCTGCTTTTGCTGAAACAGATCTTACTAATGCGAGTCATGAAACATTGGTTACTTATCACGAGAATATTGTGAAAGAAGCTGAATTGAAGCTTGCTGAACATAAACAAAATCTCGAAGACTACGAAGTACATAGTTATTATTATGGAAGGCAAGGTCAGGATTTTCAATCGCACGAGACAGCTAATATTGAATATTACGAAGAAGTCATTACTGAAAATCTTAAAGCTGCTGAACTCCACAGAAAAATGGCGGGTGAGCAAAATGATAGTATCAAAAGTGCAAATGTTGATAACAGCAATGTGACGCGCACAGTTCATTAAGTACACGAAACTTAATTAACTAAAAACAAAGCGCCCTTCCTTTACCGAGGAAGGGCGCTTTCGCATGTATAAAATCTTTTTTTTAATAGCGCTAATACGAGAGATTCAAGTTTCTCGAGTATTTATTTTTCTTGCTTGAATGATATGAAGTGGGAACGTTGGCTTAAGGTTATATCATTATTATCAATTTTTTTTATTGCTGGCTATCCACTTATATCACAAGCAGATAATCTGAAATCTTTTCTGAGAAGTAACAGAATTGAAGTAGGCGGATGGATACATGGCGGTGCAACTTTTAATCCAAGCCAGTCAGGTGGTTATAACGGCCCCGTTATTTTTGCTGATCAGGCCAACCGATTTCAGCTTAATCAATTTAATCTATTTTTACAGCGTTCCGTGCCTTCGGAAGGAAAAGCATGGCATTTCGGCGGGCGGTTTGATTTTATGTTTGGTACCGATGCCATTTTTACTCAGGCGTTTGGCGTGCCAACCTTTGATGTTAATTCAGGAGAAGCGCTTAAAAGAAGTAACTGGGATCTAGATCTATGTTGTGCATCAACCAAGACTTATGGAATTGCCCTTCCCCAGGCTTATCTCGAAGCCCTTGTACCTGTTGGAAATGGTGTCAATATCAAACTAGGTCATTTTTATACACCAACAGGTTTTGAAACGGTTCCAGCACCAGATAATTTTTTCTATACGCGTGCTTATACGCTTAACGTGGGTGAACCGTTTACCCATACCGGGTTATTATCCAATTACACAATCAATCCAAACTGGTCCATTCTGGGTGGCGCGCTTACAGGCAGCGCTAATGGTGGTTGGGATGGCGGTTGGGACAAAGAATTAGGAAACTGGAGCGGTCTAGCTGGTTTCACTTGGACGAGCGACAATCATGCAACTTCATTCCATTTTTCGGGGACTTATGGCAATACCTCCTCTAGATCTAATGAGGTATGGGCTTTCTACAATGTGGTATTTAAACAAAAATTAGGTGCTAAAGCACTATTAGTATTACACCATGTGCTCGGGCATGCAGGGGGGGTGTTATTGAACAATTTAAAATATACTAACGTGGTGCGTGATGCGGACTGGATGAGTGCAGTTGCGCATTTATACTATGACTTATCAGAAAATTTATCGGTTGGGATAAGGGGAGAATGGTACCGTGACGAAGACGGTTTCCGAAATCCATCCCCTTTTAGAATTGCGGCAGCGACTAATATCGTTGATGGTACCGCCAAAAGTTATGCGGGAAGTTTAAGTGCAGTTACCATTACACCGGCTGATTATTATGATGTTACCGTAGGGTTAAGCTGGAAAGCCGCAAGATCCTTACAGTTAAAATGGGATGCGATTAGAAAATTGGTGGTGCGGCCTAATATCAGATACGATCGAGTTGCCGCATATCATGCAGATACTTATCGCCCTTTTTCTGGACATAAAGACCAAATTCTATTCTCATTGGATTTTGTTTTACCTTTTTAGTTTAGCGGTGATAAGCCGATTGCTGGCCAATCTCAATGAATTTCCGAATATAGGGAGTAGCTTGATCGGATTCCCGTAACGCCAGATATAATTTCTGATTGAGCCCAGAATTTCCGATTTTGATTTTCTTAAGGCGATGAGATCGCATTTTAATATCAGCAAGCCACTCGGGTAGCACGCATACACCACGTCCTAATGCGGTCATTTGCAGCATGATTTCCAGCGACTCAATGGGTTTTAGCATTTTCGGTACGCTATGTGCTGGCGTTAGAAAATACGTCAAGATATCTAGTCGTTCCTGCGGTACGGGGAATGTCAACAAAACTTCATTGGATAATTGTTCGGGTGTTAGCTTCTCAATTCCAGCCAATGGGTGATCAATAGAAACAACCAGAACCAGTTGATACTCAGTCAACGTTTCGTAGGTAATATTCTCCTTCTTGATCAAGTCGGGCGTGATGAGTACATCGATGTGATAATTTTGTAAGCCCTCCAAGCCTGTGAATTGAAATTTTTGAATGATATCCACATCAATATCGGGCAATGATTGCATAAATGCACCAATGATACCCGTGAGCCATTCGAAGCACGGATAACATTCCACACCAATCCGTAAAATACCCTGCCGACCCTCTCGGTACGCAGTCAATTTTTTTTCTGCTTGTGCCAACACGGGTAAGATTTGCTGAGCGACTTCTAGCAATAGCATTCCCGCCTGGGTCAGCCTTAAATTGCGCCCTTCGCGTTTCCATAGCGCTACCCCCAATTTTTTTTCCAGATAGCCAATCTGATGTGATAAGGCGGATTGACTTAAGCAAAGTGTATTGGCAGCTTCCGTAAGCGTTCCATGCGTATGCAGCGCTTCGATAATGGTTAAATGGCTATGCTCTATCATGAGTTAAACTAATTGAATCTATAAAATATATCATTATTTTTCATATATTATCACTCCTAGAATAAGTGACTTAACTTTATTCTTTACTTTGAGTGATAAAAGATGATTACAACACATAATCTGGGATTCCCGCGTATTGGTGGTAAGCGTGAATTGAAATTTGCCTTAGAACAGTACTGGAGTAACAGGATCAGTGAATCAGCGTTGCTGGAAATCGCAGCGGAATTGAGAAGTCAGCATTGGCAATATCAATCCAAAATCAATTGGATGCCCGTTGGCGATTTTTCATTATACGATCATGTATTGGATGCGAGTTTTATGGTGGGCAATATCCCTGAACGAGCGCAGTCGTTGGCCGGTAACGAGCTAGATTATTATTTCCGGGTAGCTCGAGGACGTTCAAATGCGGATATTGGGGCATCATCTTGTATCCACGCAGCCGAGATGACGAAATGGTTTGATACAAACTACCACTACATCGTGCCAGAGTTTAATCATGCTACGCGGTTCTGCTTGAATGCCCATCGATTATTCGAACAAATTCAGCAAGCAGGCAAGCAATTTACACAAATCAAACCGGTCATTCTAGGGCCTGTTACATACTTGTGGCTTGGGAAGTCTAAAGATGATAGTGACAAGTTAAACTTGCTCGATGATTTGATCGAGGTCTACGCACAATTATTTCAACGGCTTCATCAATCAGGGATTACTTGGGTACAAATCGATGAACCGCTGCTCGTGATGGAGTTGCCAGATTCATGGAAACATGCCCTCAGAAAAACCTACTTTCAACTACGTGCAACCCCGCTTAAGCTGCTGCTCGCAACTTATTTTGGCCAACTGCAAGATAATTTACAGCTTGCCTGTGAGTTACCGGTCGATGGCTTGCATTTGGACGCTTTGTCCGCTCAAGACGAAGTTGCCAAATTTGTTGATTGGTTGCCTAGCCATAAAATCCTCTCATTAGGCATCATTAATGGACGCAATATCTGGAAAACTGATTTACTGGATACATTAGATTTTCTGGAACCTATTGCTGATCGCTTACAAGACCGTTTATGGCTTGCGCCGTCCTGTTCATTACTTCATGTGCCTGTTAATCTGGAACATGAGCAAAAATTAGACGATGAAATTCGATCGTGGCTATCATTTGCAGTACAGAAACTGGAAGAATTAAATCTATTAGCGGTAGCCCTAAACCAGGGTAGAAGTGCTGTGGCAGGTGAGTTACAGAAAAATAAGTTGGCAATTACAGCCCGTCAGCAATCTGACCGTGTTAATCAAGCTTCGGTTAAAGCGCGTATGCACTCCGCTAACGACGCCATGGGCATGCGCCAATCACCGTATCAGCAGAGAGCAGTGATGCAGCAAAACAGATTCCAGTTACCCTTGTTTCCAACGACAACGATTGGCTCTTTCCCGCAAACCCAATCGATTCGGAGAATTCGGCAAGATTTCAAGGCTGGGAAAATATCTGACCAATCCTATGTTCAAGCGATGCAACGCGAAATTGACTGCTGTATCCAAGAACAAGAGGCGCTTGGGCTGGATGTGTTAGTTCATGGCGAACCGGAGCGCAACGACATGGTTGAATACTTTGGTGAGCAATTGAATGGATTTGCATTCACAGAGTTTGGTTGGGTACAGTCTTATGGCTCACGTTGCGTTAAACCACCGATTATTTTTGGTGATGTATCGCGCTCAAAAAATATAACGGTAGATTGGATTAAGTACGCGCAGTCATTAACAAAAAAACCTGTTAAAGGCATGCTAACCGGTCCTGTCACGATGCTGAACTGGTCGTTTGTGCGCGATGATCAGCCAAGGGCTGACACCTGCTTACAATTGGCGTTAGCGATACGCGATGAAGTATTAGCGCTGGAGCAATCAGGCATTCAAATGATACAAATCGATGAAGCAGCATTGCGTGAAGGGTTACCCCTCCGCAAGAAACAATGGAATAGCTATCTAGATTGGGCGATTCGCGCTTTTCGGATAACTGCAAATGGCGTCAAAGACGAAACTCAAATTCATACGCACATGTGCTACTCGGAATTCAACGATATCATGCAAGCGATTGCGGGTATGGACGCAGATGTTATTACCATTGAAACGTCTCGGTCCAGCATGGAGTTACTCGAAGCGTTTAGAAATTTTCAGTATCCAAACGAGATTGGGCCCGGCGTTTATGATATCCATTCGCCGAATATACCGTCAGTCGATTCGATTGTAGCTTTATTGCAAAATGCGGTGCAGCGGATTCCCAAAGCGCGGTTATGGGTTAATCCAGACTGTGGATTAAAGACGCGCAGTTGGGAAGAAGTTAAGCCAGCATTACATAATATGGTTGCTGCTACTTATTTTTGCAGGAATATGGACGGCTGATTTATCCGGTAGTCAAAACTTATTTCTCATGCCTACTGCTGTAATCAAGCAGATTCAGGTAGAATTCTAATGTTAGATCCGCGTGATCGACAAAAGTAGGCATAATCTGATTAAGTCATCAGATTGTGTTGTGTATCTCATTGGGAGGAAATAATAATGAAGTTTAAATCAGGAATTTTATTTTTGGGTGTGATTGGTTTGAATATCGCATTAGCGGGGTGCAGCGGCCCACCGACACCAAGTCCAGCGAATTGTTCAGGAAGAGGCCTGGAAGTTGCGTTATCTAATTTCCGTGGTGATGAAGTAGCACGGCAAGCTTATATGGATAAATGTGACGAAATCAATGCAGGTGCAGATAAATAATTAAATAGTCTGCCTACTCCAGCTACCTGAGCGTAGCTGGATATCTATCACAATAACGCAATACCGTTATTTTTCTCACCACGTTCATAGACGATATGAGCCCGACCCACAATCAGTGGATCGAGTGGACCAATCGATTCAAGTTTCTTATTTGAATACGGAAGTTTGTGTAATACATAGCGCATCGCATTCAAACGCGCTCGCTTCTTGCAGTCGGATTTGATGACTGTCCAGGGTGAATCAGCGGTATCCGTATGAAAAAACATGGCTTCTTTCGCTTTCGTATAATCATCCCATTTGTCGAGCGACGCTACATCGATTGAACTGAGTTTCCATTGTTTGAGGGGATGCATTTCACGTTCCTTGAATCGGCGCCGTTGTTCCTCGCGGCTTACCGAGAACCAAAATTTAACGAGGTGGATGCCACTTCGGACAAGATTACGCTCAAAATCAGGCGCTTGCCGCATGAATTCTAAATACTCATCGTTAGTACAAAATTTCATGACACGCTCTACCCCTGCACGGTTATACCAAGAACGATCGAACAGAACGATTTCCCCGGCGGTGGGTAAATGCGAAATATAGCGTTGGAAATACCACTGCCCTTGTTCTACTTCACTCGGTTTCTCCAATGCAACCACGCGCGCGCCCCGCGGATTGAGGTGTTCCATGAAGCGTTTAATTGTCCCTCCTTTTCCCGCAGCATCACGCCCCTCAAAGAGAATAATAACGCGCTGCCCGGTTTCTTTGACCCACGCCTGTAGCTTGAGCAGTTCAACTTGCAGATGATATTTCTGCTTCTCATAGGATTTTCTAGAAAGGAGATTTTTATAGGGATAACCGCCATCTCGCCAATCATCTGCGAGTTCGTCATCGGCGTTTCTGCGGCCTTTCGTTGCGGCATCCCCATGTAACTCTAGCAAAGCCTTGCGTAACGCTAACGCATCATCATGTGAGGCGCCATCGAAGATGGCTTGCAGGGATTGGGGTAACGCCCCGGTATTTTTTCCCGAAAGATGCGCGATGATATCTTTAACCGCAACCGCCTTGGATGCTTGCGCTGCCGCAATTCCTTCCTTGACAGCGAAATCTTCAAAGCTTTTATCGCTATTATCAGGGGCTACATCGCCTGATGCAGCGCGACGTGGGCGCGTTAATTTTCTGACGACCGCCGTTTCAGTTGGTTTTTTTGCAGTTACCATGTTCAATCTCCTCATTCCAGCAGGGATACGGTTAAGCGTAGCTATCGATTAATTAAGGTCATTATAAGATTTTTATGCGCATAAGAAACAAGAAAAAAATGTGTAATTTAGCTAAATCAGATAGTTGCATGGATCTAACTTGGTCAATCAGAATGAAATGTTTACATTTGATGGTATGTTTAATCGAGTAATTTGCGGTTCCAGTGATTTTTTAAGGCTCTAGACTAGCAGATAAGATCTGTAGTCTAGAGCCACCTTATATGGTGAGGCGGAGCCGTTGATGCGCCGTGCAGTGATTGGATTTATCCGGAGTTTAGGCACAACGCATCCCAACTCGCAGGTCGTGTTGAACAACTATATTGCGCTACTTCTCGATTTAGGTAGAACGGAAAATGAAATTAAAGCGCAACTCCTTGAGCTTGTGCAGTGGTTGCATCAAAACGGCTCGTCTTAAGCAAGTTTATCGTTAGTTGCCTTGTGTAATTCAATCGTAAAATGAGCATAGTCTTCTTTTCAAGAAATGTGTAAAATCGCTGAGTTAATGAGTCGACGGTATTAATGCTAAAACATTTTTGTTATTCAAAATTCTGATCGGTATTTTTAAGTGGCGTTAATTGTTCAAAAATATGGGGGCACGTCGGTAGGCAGCACGGAGCGCATTAAGCATGTTGCACAGCGGGTTGCCAAGTACCATTCCCAAGGGCACCAAGTTGTTGTAGTCGTTTCTGCGATGAGTGGTGAGACAAATCGTTTAATTGCCCTAGCCAAGGAAATTCAAAGTAACCCTAACCCGAGAGAACTGGATGTCATGGTTTCGACGGGGGAGCAAGTGACCGTTGCACTGCTTTCCATGGCGCTGATGGCGCTCAATATCAAAGCGAAGAGCTATACGGG
>SSFW01000080.1 GCA_008015595.1 Nitrosomonas sp.
ACACGCGTTCTTCGAATATAATCCAGCAAGGATGTTTTCCCATGATCAACGTGACCCATCACTGTCACGACAGGGGCACGCGGCTCAGCTATAGCGTCTGACTGAGAAGCTTTCTCTTCTTCCAGATAAGATTCAGGATTATCAGGTGCCGCATATTTCGCAATATGACCTAATTCCTCAACCACGATCATTGCCGTGTCTTGATCAAGCATTTGATTGATCGTTACCATAATGCCCATTTTCATTAAAACCCGGATTACTTCAGCCGCTTTAACTGACATTTTTTGAGCAAGCGCAGCGACTGAAATCGTTTCAGGGACCATTACTTCATATTTAATAGGCTCTGTCGGCTCAGTAAACCGATGTAACTCAGCGCTCTCATTGGAGCTTGCCTTAGCATTTTTATTGGTTTTACGAATACGCCAACCATCAGCTTGGTTTAAGTCATGTTTTTTTATTTCACGACGCTTACCCGTTTCTTCACTTAGCAGATTCTGCTGTTTGACTTGCTTTTTCTTTTTCTCCGGCTTTTCTTCATGTTTAACCGTAATAGTCGATTTAGGCTGTTGCGCCGTCGGTTGAGACGCCAGCTCTGCTGTATTTGTCACTTTCTCCACAGGCGCTTCTTGCTTAGGTTCTTCCTTTATAACCTCACTAACTTTTGGCTGTATCTTCTTCTCAGTTTTTTTTCTGAATTCAATTTCTTGGAGTTCAATCAACTTTGCATGGCGTCTCGCTTCTTCCTCACGCTGCGCTAGCTCATCCGCACTAATAATCGGTTTTCTTACAGAAGAGGTCTCCGGTACACTAACAGAAACTTCTATCGGAGCAATCGCTGCTTTGGTTTCTTTATCTTCAGATTGCTCAACTGTTTCTTCTACAGGCTTTGTATAAACACGCGTTTTACGAACTTTAACCTCAATCGTCCGCTGCTTACCTGCCACATCAGATTTTTTTATTTCGGTTGTTTTCTTACGGGTTAATGCAATTTTCTTCTTTGTTGTTTCTGCCGCACCATGAGACTTACGAAGATACTCGAGCAACTGCTTTTTATCGCCTTCTGTAATAATTTCTTCACCAGATTGCTTACTAACACCAGCAGTTTGAAGTTG
Source organism: Nitrosomonas sp. (assembly GCA_008015595.1). Taxonomy (GTDB): domain Bacteria; phylum Pseudomonadota; class Gammaproteobacteria; order Burkholderiales; family Nitrosomonadaceae; genus Nitrosomonas. The sequence continues at coordinate 1,113 of SSFW01000080.1, forward strand.
CTCTAGAAGCGCATCAGGTAGCATACCTAACTCATTGGCAAATTGTTCAACCGTTATTTGAGACATCAAAAACCCTTCACTTACTCCAAATTTATAAATTGCAGACTTATTCCCGCATTAGTTGAGGCTCTCATTGACGGAAATGATAGCAACCTCATACTTATTCAATAAAAGTTACACAAACCAAGGCTCTCGAGCCTTAATAATAATCTGATTCGCTCGCTCAATATCGATACCAGTCATCTCAACCAAATCATCTGCTGCTAAATCCGCTAGTTCTTCTTGTGTATTAATACCTTTTGCAGCAAGTTCCCGAACCAGTTGAATATCCATTCCTTCTAAAGCGAGCAAGTCCTCGGAAACGCGTTCAATTCTCTCTTCAGTCGCAATTGCAGCGGTAAGCAATGCATTGCTAGCTCGATGACGTAATTCAGTAATCGTCTCTTCATCAAGCGCTTCAATTTCAAGCATTTCTTCGAGTGGAACATAGGCAATTTCTTCTAATGTAGAAAACCCTTCTTCTACGAGGATAGCCGCTACTTCTTCATCAACATCCAATTTATCGATGAACAGTTTACTGATGACTGAAGTCTCTTCTTCATTTCGTTTCTGAGATTCCTCCTCTGTCATGATATTCAATACCCAACCCGTCAACTCAGAAGCAAGGCGCACATTTTGACCACCTCTTCCAATAGCTTGCGCTAAATTTTCATCATTAACAACGATATCCATCGCATGCTTATCTTCATCAACAACGATACTACTGATTTCTGCTGGAGCGAGGGCATTAACCACATAAGTCGCAGGATCCTCTGACCATAGAATGATATCAATCCGTTCACCTGTCAATTCCGTTATAACCGACTGGACTCTCGAGCCACGCATTCCGACACAAGTACCAATGGGATCAATTCGTGGATCGTTTGATTTCACAGCAATTTTGGCACGTGAGCCCGGATCTCTCGCAGCAGCTTTGATTTCCAGTAATTTTTCCTCTATCTCAGGCACTTCCAGTTGAAATAGCTTAATCAAAAATTCAGGAGAAATTCGAGATATGACTAAGCTCGGCCCACGCGAAGTCCGATCGACTCTTTGAAGATAACCGCGAACTCGATCCCCCACCCTCAAATTTTCTTTAGGAATCATTTGATCTCGAGGCAAAATCGCTTCAATTCTACCCGATTCTACAATGGCGTTACCACGCTCCATGCGCTTGATCGTACCCGAAATCAAATATTCTTTACGATCAAGAAAATCATTTAGATTTTGCTCCCGTTCAGCGTCACGAATTTTTTGAAAAATGACCTGCTTTGCAGCTTGTGCACCAATTCGATCAAACTCTAATGTTTCTATAGGCTCTTCAATAAAATCACCTAATTTGATCTCAGCATTAAGCTTTAAAGCCTCACTCAATATAACCTGCCGAAAAGGATTCTCTAATGCATCATCCGGTACAACCTGCTTACTCTGAAAGCATCGGTAATTCCCTGTATCTCTTTCTATCCTAACCTGTACTTCAATATCTTCACGGAAATGTTTTTTAGTGGCCGACGCCAATGCCATCTCCAAAGCAGTAAAAACAACCGCTTTACTGACATTCTTTTCATGCGCCAATGCATCTACTAATAGTAAAATCTCGCGGCTCATATTCCTCCAACCAAATATTTATTACGCCTATAGTTCTGGAACCAACCGTGCTTTATCTAAATTATTTAACTCGATATGTAGAATTTTCCCTTCTATCTCCAAACCTAATTTACCGTCACTCACTTCCCGCAGAATCCCAACAAAATTTCTCTGGCCCTGCAAAGCAATATGCGATTTAACCTTAACTAATCTTCCTAAAAAACGCACAAAATCACGCTCTTTCCTGAGAGGCCTATCCAAACCTGGTGAAGAAACTTCAAGTCGCCCATAATCAATTTGTTCTACCACCAGCAACCGACTCAAATGATTACTGATCGCGACACAATCATCAATGGAGATCCCACCTTCCTTATCTACAAATACACGCAATAACTTGCCAGATGGTGAAAACTCCACATCCACCAATTCATAGCCCATATTGTTCAGTGTTGAATCCAATAATTCGTATAAAGCCATAGCGCAACCACAAATAAAAAATGGGCTAATAAGCCCACCCCTGATATACGCTCTATTATAACAACAATCAGATATCAACAAAATAGAAATTTATTTTCTAGCAATGTTTCCAATATGTTAGCGCCCATTATCCAATCAAAAAAACAACATTTGCATTAATATTAACCTGAGCAACCTCCAAATCTGCTGCTAAATTTTCATTGATTATTTCTAGCCCAAAGTTTTCAGTATTCAATTTGCCGCAACCACATATTGATTTCCTAATTCATTCAACTGCAATTCAGAACGATAATTTGCCATTGCTGGAACAATCGTATCACTAACGACCCTGCCAGCAACCAACCGAATCACTCGATCTGCGCTTGCAATCGTTTCGGGACGGTGTGCGACGATAATTCGCGTTAACTTAAGCGTGTGAATCGCTTGGTTAACATTCTGCTCACAATGAATATCGAGATGACTCGTTGCTTCATCCAAAAAAAGAATGGCCGGTTGTCGATACAATGCACGTGCGAGCAATACCCGCTGTTTCTGTCCACCAGACAAAACAGCCCCCATATCACCCACTAACGTATTGAATTGCATCGGCATTGCCATAATATCATCATGAATGGCAGCCAAACGAGCGCTAGCCATAACTCGCTCAAAATCAGGGGTTGCATCAAAAAAACAAATATTCTCGGCAATCGAGCCCGCAAAAAGCTGATCGTCCTGCATCACACTCGCCACAGCCTGACGGTATCGCGCCAGATTCATCCGGCTCAAAGGTACACCATCGATTTCGATCTGTCCGCCTGTGGGTTGTAACAAACCTAGCATGAGTTTAACCAAGGTCGTTTTACCACAGCCCGATGGCCCAACAATTGCCACTGACTCACCCGCCTGAACGCTAAACTGAATATCCTGCAAAACCAGAGGATCCGTTTCACTATGCCGGAAAGCTAGATGTTTAACCTCAATTCGACCTGTTAGGGAGGTAGCAGAAGTCGGATGTAGTTCGTTAACTTGTTCAATCGGTGTCAGCGCCACGTCTCCCACTCGTTCGGTATGAAGACTTAACATACGCAGCTCTAATCCTTTTTCGATTAATGCTGAAATTCTTTGCACAAACTGAGTTTTATACGCAATAAACGCAAATAGCATTCCAATCGAAAATCCAGTTCCTGTTGCTGTGTCGAGTATCAACATCGCGCCGATCCATATCGTAATAATATTTTCCAAGCCGAATAAAAGACCATTTAAGCCCTGGTATAAAATATTGAGTCGCTGAGTACGAATGCTCGCATTGAACTGATCGATCACCAAATTTTGCCAATTCGCAGCACGCGATGCCTCATAAGCAAACAGCTTAATACTTTGTATCCCGCGTACCGTTTCCAGAAAATGGCTTTGCTGCTTTGCCCCCCTCACGATATGGTCTTCCGTCGCCAAACGAAGTGGCCGATATAGCACTAAACGCAGTAACCCATATAATCCTGCTGCGGCCATTGCAATCAACGCGAGCTTGACACTATAGAGCAGCATCATACCTAAGGTAATCAACACCATCACACCATCGATTAATGCTTCGAGAAAACCCGTCGTCAAGGTTCGCTGAATAACATTCAACGAGTCGAAACGAGACACAATATCGCCAATATGACGCTTATTGAACCACTGCATTGGCAAGTGGATCAAATGATGGAATAAGTTTGTCATCATTTGCAGGTTCAGCGTTGTACTTAACACCATCAACACCCAAGATCTCAGCGCAGTCACACTCACTTGTACCACGGCTAACAAAAGAAATCCCACACCCAAGATGGTCACAAGATCATGATCATAGGCGACCAACGCATGGTCAACAACCCACTGCATATAAAAAGGTGCCAAAATGGCAAAAACTTGGAGGATCAATGCGAGAATCAAGATTTGGCTAATCGCACCGGTTAAACCCTGCAATCGACCAATCAAGGACCGCAATTTGACCCGCTGAATCTCATTGCGCGCAACAAACTCGCTAGTAGGGGTTAATTCAAGCGCAATGCCCGTAAAATGCTTTGAGAATTCAGTCAACGTTAATTCGCGCTCACCTGAAGCAGGATCATGCAGCATGACCCGGTCACGTTGCACGCGTGTCAAAACCACAAAATGATTAAAATCCCAATGTAAAATACAAGGTAGTTTCAACTCAGCTAACTGATCCAGATCCAGACGCAAGGGTCGTGAAGCCAGCTTCAGTTGCTCAGCAATTTGAATCAAATCCGCGAGTGTGGAGCCCCGCAGCGAGGCGGCATGCTGTGCCCGTAATCCATTCAGGTTAATATGATAGCCATGAAAACTCGCAATCATTGCCAGACAGGCCAATCCACACTCCGCTGCCTCAGTTTGTAGAATAACCGGTGTTCGGTTGAATAAAGAAAAATGCAACATGATCAAATACGCCCTGTAATCGACAATAAAGGATCAAATACCCATTCAATCAAGCGTCGTCGGTCCAGATGAATATCAGCGTCTAATATCATTTCTGGTTGCAGTGGAAGCACCTCACCGTAGGCTAGTATTTGCTGATGTGGCAGGCGCACCGTCGCACGATAAACTGATTCCTGGATGGATACTGGTAAATTAGCTTCATTGGGTTGAATCACAGCACGACTAACCTCGATAATCTCCCCCAAATGATGTCCAAAGCGTTGATAAGGAAATGCCTGATAACGCAAAGAAACCATTTGCCCTGGTTTGATGAATCCAACTGAATGCGTAGGAACGAGCAATTGGGCCTGCAACTGCGCACCAGCAGGTAAAATAGACAGGAGAGGCAAATTAGGTTGAGCCATTTGCCCCATCTCGGCTAAAAGTGTAGTCACTATCCCTTCAGTCGGCGCAGTCAGCACGATACTGCGACGCAGATCTGTTTCGGTAAGCTGCTGCTCCAATTCGGAAATTTGCCGTTCGATCGCTGCTCGGTTATTCACTTTCTTTAGACCAGAAGCTGACAGCTCGGATCGAGCCGTATTCAATTCACGATTGAGGCTAGCAATAGTTCGTTTGATCTGAACAAGCTGATTACGCTGATCAAGCAATGCTTCTTGTTTCTCCTGCAGAGCAACTTCCGACATGAATCGCTCTGCCACCAATTGCTGATAGCGTACCACCATACGCTCTGCACTGGCTACACGGCTCGATTGCAATGCTAATTGCGCCTGTGTTTCACGAATTTCATTCTCAAGCCCACGAATGCGTGCAGTAATGCTGGTACCGGTTAGTGCATCGATTTCGCTCTGTTTACCCTGCTCATAACGCAAGCTCACCTGTCGCTGTTTTAGTTCGTTCAGCATCGCTGCTTGAGCCTCACGCGCGTTGCTTGTTGTTCGTTCACTCGAAATCGTCAATAAAGGATCGCCTTGTTTTACAACTTGCCCTTCCCTTACATGCTTCTCTTGTATGGTACCTAATTGCGGTGAATAAATACGTATCATGCCTGTGGTGGGCGATAAATAGCCTACCACATGGGTCTTGCGCGTATACTCACCCCAAAATATATAAACTACTAATCCGATGGTAAAAATAAGGGTTAACCAAACAAATAAGCGTATCGTCAGGGATCCAGCAATCAGCACTTCCCCATGATGAGAATCATGCTGATACGTCATTGCTTCGGAACGAAATAGCGGTCGCATACCTTTAATCCTTGAAAAAAGCCGTCACACGATTAGGCCACTGCGCCTCAGAACCACTCGGTACCATACCTATCTTTATACAACATGAATTTAGCTTCGTTAATGCCTGCATCCATTTTCATCATTCCACCTGTGATTAGATCGAGTTCATCAGCGCTTAACGTATGCGGCTCAATGTCATCCAATGAAACCATTTCATCAAAATCAAATTCATCCATGATGCTTCTCCTCAATCAGCAAATTAATCAATTCACGGTTGATCAATCTTCTTTCATCCATCAACCGCTACAGTGTCTAATTTACTGCTTACCCAATCGATTCACTGTGTAAAAACTCACATTGCCTTAGAAAAATTCACTCGATTCTGTGTGATCAAAAAGGCTTCTTCTGCGCGTTTACCAATCAAACTATTCCAATCCAAGAAGAAAGGTGTAGGCGTGCTTGCAATTTCCTCATAGACATCGCGGCACAGCGCATGAAATTCAGCTAATCCATGCTTACGCCAATTTAGTAATAACTTACTTAAGGGTGAAGTTTTCAAATTTCCTATCGAAAAGTTTCGTGCAAAACCATGCTGAATTGGGCTGATTGCGCCATCTGCTTCAATCACTAAGGGTGAAATCAGTTCACCAAATTGTTTTGCATCTGTGTTAGAGAGATTCCCCGCAAATACCAATTCAGGCTGGCGTTTAATGGTTTCACTAAAAGCGATATCAACTTGAATTTTGATATCACTATCGATTTTTTGCTGAGCTAAAATCCAGGCATACGCACTTTCCGTCGTATCGGGTGAATTACCCTGCAACAACTTCGCCGCATTCCCTACTTCTTCAAGTGGATGAATCTGCAGCAATTTCGCACCCTCACTCACAGCAAAATCACGAACCCAGTCAAGCTCATCCAAGTTATATTGTGTTAAGGTGAAAATAAAACCAAAAGGCAGTTGCGCATCACGCAACAAAGGTAAACGTGATTTCATGGTATTGAATGCAATCTGCGACCCCCTAATGCGATTATGTGAAGCTGGAACACCATCAACGCTGATCGCCAGCACATCAACTAACCCATATAGCTGTTCGATGCTGCGCTCCGTCAACAACATACCATTGGTGGTGACAGCAGTCCGCATACCCAATTGGTGAGCATGCTCAAGCAATGTCACCAATGGTTTATATAACAAGGGCTCTCCGCCAGAAAAACTAACGTAATTGAAACCTTCATGGGCTGCATCCGAAATTGCATCACTCAATAAAGTTGGCGATAACTGTTCTTTCTCCTGAGGGGACGATGAGGAATAGCAATGGAGACAACTTAAATTACATTGCCGGGTTGGGTGAATCTGTATTACACGGGATAATCCAGTTGGTCCCATTGCTAATCTCCTTTTTAGAATTGTTGCTGATTTAAATTCATTTCATTCACTTGCGGTTGTTGAAATCCAGATTTATAAATGTCCGCAGGAATACCGCGAATCCACCAGGAAGAAAGATTGAATCCTCCAAATGAGAATCCACCGGCAACTTGGGTAATTTCTTCTGGTGTTAAACTTGCCATGGTTTGGCATCTTTCTTTCAGCTTCGTTGAACCACTCATGGGTTGTGACATGATTAATCTCCTTAAAAAGTTAAATAAATTAAAATGACCGGATTGATGATCCATTGTGCGTGGGAACCATACTGTTGCGTAACACTGTCTAATTTGATAGAGCCCTGACTACCTAACGATGTATCATTCAATCTGACTCAACAATAATTTTTATTTCACAAATAAGCTGTGAGAAAAATCACTAGGGAATAACCTTCAAAGCATCGATGGGCAAAGTGCTTGTACTGTTTTAGTAAGAGAACCCTTTTCACTTGAAGCATTTTTCAGCTTATGAGACCATGCGTCTCAAAATCGCATCGAGAAAGGAACGAGTAACACATGGTATTCAAGGGTCAAATCACGCATCTCTCACAAAAAGGCTTGGGAGTCGTTCAAAACAAGCAAGATGGTATTGCTTATTTTGTTTCAGGCACCTGGCCCGGGGATCACGGTGAATTCGAAATTATCGACCGCACCCTACCCAATAAGAAATATGGTTACGCAAAACTCGTTCAACTGATTCAGCCTTCTGTAGACCGCCAACAAGCCCCTTGCCCATTTCTGGGTACAACAGAAACTGCCTGTGCAGGATGTCCCTGGATGATTGCATCTTATACAAGCCAACTCGAACAAAAGCGAAATCGCTTTAAATACGCCCTGCAACGTGCTGGATTCAACCTCGAATCGCTATCGATTCCCCCCGTTCATCCTTCACCCGTGCAGTATGGCTACCGTAATCGCTTCCAACTCAAAACGGATGGTAATCAACTTGGCTTCGTTGCAGAAGGCTCCCACCGGATTGCACCGATTCAGGATTGCCTCGTTCTCAATGAAGCTTGCAAAACGTTATTGCATAAACTGCACAACCAATTACCCAGAAGCGATTGGCAGCCGATTAAAGGCGCTAATTGGAACTTTATTGACTTAGACGATGATCTATCCTTTGAACAGATCCGCCTCAACCACAAGCGCCCTTTCAAACAAGGTAATTGCACACAAAACGCCTGGATCAAAGCTTGGCTCAGTAGTAAATTAGCAGAGAACCCTGTTCCGCAAAAAATCATCGAACTCTTTTGTGGCTCCGGTAATTTCACTGAAATCCTTGCGGCTTCGGGCTGTCGTTCGATCATTGCCTATGAAGTGGAATTGGATGCGATTCAGCAACTTAGAGCCAAACATCTGCTCAATGTTGACGCACAGTCGATCGATCTATTCAAACCTTTCGTTTGGAAAACCATCAAAAAAGTAATCAGCGATGCAGATACTCTCATGCTCGATCCTCCCCGCGCTGGGCTCAAAAATATGAAAGGCTTTTTTGAACACTTTCTCGCTTTACGAACGATCTACTACATCTCGTGCGACCCAGAAAGCTTTGCACGCGACGCCTGGCATTTCACCAAGAAAGGCTGGAAACTCGCTGAAATTCAACTGATTGATCTGTTTCCGCACACCCCTCATGTAGAAACACTCGCTATATTGAAAAAACAGCAGTGATTTTTTACAAAAAAACTCAGTTATAGACATTCCGCAGCAAGCTGTATCGTTATATTTTCAGGTATAAATCGGTATTTATTTCGGTAGACAATCCGGTATAATCCGGCATATATTCCGGTATTATGAAGACCGATACCATTCAGATCACGCCAGAACTCTTGGTTCTGATTGCTGAGATTGATGAGTTCAAAGGTGCATGGCGCGCCCTTGGCACCCTTGCACCGGAACGACTAAAAGCATTACGTCACATTGCCACCATTGAGAGCATTGGTTCTTCCACCCGCATCGAAGGTAGTAAGTTGACCGACCGCGAAGTAGAACAATTATTGGGCAATTTGGAAATCAAACGCTTCAGCAGTCGCGATGAACAAGAAATCGTCGGCTATGCTGAAGTGATGGAGACCGTCTTCTACGCGTGGGCTGATATTCCAATTACCGAGAACCATATCAAACAGTTTCACCGTGATCTTTTGCGCCACGTCGACAAAGACGAGCGACACCGTGGTGAATACAAAACGTTGCGCAATGACGTGGGAGCCTTCGACGCCGCTGGCAACATGATCGGTATCGTCTTCGAAACAGCCACGCCATTCGACACGCCAAGGAGAATGCAGGAACTCGTCACCTGGCTGAATGAAGCTCGCGAACGGAAGCACCTTCACTCCCTGCTGATCGTTGCTGTCTTCATCGTCACCTTCCTGGAAATCCATCCTTTCCAGGACGGCAACGGCCGTTTGAGTCGCATCCTAACCACGCTACTCCTGTTGCAGGCTGGTTATGCCTATGTACCATATTCGTCACTTGAATCCGTGATCGAAAACAGTAAAGAAAGCTACTATCTGGCCTTACGGCAAACCCAGGGCACCATCCGCACAGAAACCCCTAATTGGCAGCCCTGGCTTGTTTTTTTCATGCGTGCTTTGCAACAACAAAAGCACCGTCTGGCTGTGAAAATGGAACGTGAGAAGAACACACTTGCTGTTTTGCCAGCGCTCGCTGTTAAAATCTTAGATTATGTCCGCGACCATGGTCGCGTTACCACTCGTGACATGGTGCGCGAAACAGGAGCAAGTCCCAATACGCTCAAAGCAACCTTCACATCGTTAGTCGAAAAGGGATTTCTGGTACGTCACGGTGGTGGTCGCTCAACTTGGTATGCCCTGCCTTGATTTAGAATTTCCCCACGCGCGCACCCTATTGAAAAAATAGCAGTGATTTTTCACAAAAAATCATTAAAAATGGATTATTTGTATAGTATAGTTTAACTATATGATGAATTTAAGCTAAAAATACGCAATGAAAGTACAAAAAGAAGAACTTGCGATAGTACTAGGACAATTCAATCCTTGGTGGCGCGGTGAATCGATTCCAGATTTACCAGACTGGCACCGCGCTTCATTCAGTGAATTAATGCAATGGATTATGGATCCACCTGCTGCGCGTGCTATCTTTTTATCGGGAGCACGCCAGGTAGGTAAAACCACGCTACTGCTCCAAGCAATTAATCGCCTCATAAAGCAAGGTATTCCAGCCAGTAACCTTTTATACGCGACCTTTGATCACCCCATTATCAAATTAGCAGGTGCTGACGCAGTTATTCAAACCTGGCGAGAGCGTGAACCCAAGCGAGAAGGACAGGAATTCATCTTTTTGGATGAAGCACAATTTATTAATGAATGGGGAACCTGGATCAAGCATCAAGTCGATTTCTTTAAACAACGTCGCATCATTTTCACCGGGTCTGCCATGCCAATCTTACAAGCCGATCAAGAATCTGGCGTTGGTCGCTGGCACAGCATCCGCCTAACAACGCTATCCTTCTATGAATACTTACAACTCAAAACCATAACGCTTCCGACACTACCAACCTTACGCTCGCTCAAGGAATTATTTACTTGGTCACCCAATGAGTTGCGCCATATCAGTGAGCAAGCCCAACCGTATATCGGACATTTTCACAATTATCTGGTTTATGGCGGTTTTCCCCAAACAGCGCTGGTGAAAAGCGTCACACAAGCGCAAAAATTACTACGCGAAGACATCATCGACAAAGCGATCAAACGTGATATGACTGCACTTTTTGGTGTAAGGCGCATTCTTGATCTTGAACATACTTTCTTATATCTATGCCGTCACGATGGTGGCTTACTCGATCTAACCGCATTAAGCAGCAATCTTAAAGTGACACGCCCAACGGCTCAGCACTTTATCGATTTACTCGAAGCTGCCCATCTCGTTTACCGTCTAGCTCCTTTCGGCTATGGTAAGGAAGTATTGCGCGGCCGCTACAAACTATATCTTGCTGATGCAGCGATTGCCCCTGCAGTTATGTTGAAAGGACAATCGATCATCGACGACCCTGATGCCCTGGGTATCGCTGCCGAGGCATCAGTTTTGAAACATCTTTTTGCGCGCTATTACCAGCAAAATGTACGCTTCACTTATTGGCGTGGAAAGAAAGAATTGGAAGTCGATTTAGTCGCCGAAATTGCCGGTCAGATCATCCCATTTGAAGTTAAATATCGGTCACAACCCGTTGATGCACGCAGCCTCAAGGGACTCATTGCGTTTTGCCATGAGAAAAGTATCAAGCGCGGCTATATCATTACCAAATCCCTTGATGATTTAGGTCTGCTCCCGCAAAAAGAAGAAAATGCAGTGCCGCTATTTCGCATCCCTGCCACCCTCCTCTGCTTCTGGATGGGAGAAATGGAGCTCCGTCAGCAACAAGAAATCGATTAGAGTCTCTTCGCTCACTATTTTTAAGTCAATTTCTCAGACATCGCGGGATATGACTTGAATCCACCATCAGTTATGATAGATTCATCATTTTTACCCAATAATAAAAATAATCGGTCATGAAAGATTTCTTCTTCAGCTATAACAGCGCTGATCGACAACAAGCCGAATGGATCGCTTGGCAACTTGAAGCAGTAGGCTACACCGTGATTATTCAAGCTTGGGATTTTGGGGCAGGAGAAAATTTTGTCCTTGCCATGCACAAAGCAGCCACTGAAGCAGAACGCACCATCGCAGTGTTATCCCCAGATTATTTAAAAAGCCAATTTACCGCACCAGAATGGGCCGCTGCTTTTGTACAAGACCCAACCGGAGAGAAACGTTTATTGATACCAATTCGGGTCCGACCACTTGATTTAACGGGATTGCTGACTCCAATCGTATATATCGACTTAGTTGGAATCACCGAAAAACAAGAAGCACAAAATCGGCTACTCAATGGTGTCAAGGATGGTCGGAACAAGCCCGACACTGAACCTGATTTTAAGAATCTATTTTAGTAAGCAATAGGAATAAAAACAAATGGATTCTGGAATCGACTACTTCATCAGCTATACCACGGCAGATAGGCAAAAAGCTGAATGGATTGCCTGGTGGCTAGAAAAAATAGGCCACAAAATTATCTTTGACAAATGGGATTTTAAGCCAGGGCAATTATTCCCGGTCGAAATGCATAAAGCAATCCGCAGCGCAAAAAAAATCATCGCCATTCTCTCCAACCATTATCTTAATAATGAAAGCTACGCTTCAGCAGAATGGTCAGCCGTGTTTAATAGCGGCAAATTACTCACGATCAAAGTCGAGTCTTTTGAAAATAACGTAGAAGGCCTTTTTAAATCGATCATCCATATCGATTTAACTAGCGCCAGGACAAAAGAAGAATTCATAGAGTGTCTAGAAAATGGTATTAAAGCGAGCCAAGATGGCGAGAACCTAAGACCCAAAGCTGAACCTTTTTTCCCCTTTTTGCTAACTGGATCAGAACAAACAACAGCTCAATCTGCCAAAGAGTCTAGTCGAAAAGATACTGAGTCAAATATAAATCGCGAAAACACACCTAATTTTAAGGCTGGTTTGGTTGATAAAGATGAACAAGCTAGGCATATTCTGGATGCCACCAAATATGAATTTCACATTAACTCTCAGACTAGCACACCCCCTTTAAGTTTTCTGCTATATGGCGCAGTCTCGCAATGGCCTGAAGCTTTGCTCAACATACTCTACTACCAAATTAAGAAAGAGTTAAGCAAACTCAAGACGCATTTAGCACAAGAAAATTCCCCAGAAATAGAAGAACTTGCCAGCAAATCATATAAATATACCGGCACATATGAAAATTACTTATGGAATTTGCTAGATGACCAATTCAGGTGTGGATCATCCAAACAAGAAATCGAAAGCTATTTATCAACCAAAAAGACACCATATCTTCTATATCGCTCTCTAACTGAAATAGAATATAGCAACCAAAATTTAGTTTGTGGCATCCTTGAAGCTTGGGAAAGTCTTGAGCTAGCACCACGGTCACCGCGCCATTTTCTTATCCTATTCTATGAGAAAGTGGAGCAAGCTCATTCAAATTGGGCATTCTGGAAAAAGAAACAACAAACCTTACCTGAATTAATTCAAGAAATATGGCCCGAAAAAAGCAGTCGGTATTTATTACCGGAACTCACATCTGTTAATAAGCACTTAATCTTGGAATGGATCAATGAACACTGTAAATC
>SSFW01000110.1 GCA_008015595.1 Nitrosomonas sp.
AGTTCATGTTGATAGGTTTTGAATGTTTCTAAATTCAGAAAACGCCCAAGATCAAAACCCAAATAGAGGCCAATCAGCGTCAGCAATCCAAGCAATACCCATATGCGCTTATTCATGGAACCGTGACAGATGCAGGTGATCGATACTCGCTACACGAAGCACCATAGCGGAAGCAACTATAGCAACGATGATGTTTCAAGCTAACGGGAATCGCTAAACTATCAGTTAAAGTATCTGCTAATGCATAATCGGGATCATCATCGACTAAAGTGCAAGCATAAACACGCATGCGCTCTGCTTGTTTAACCACCATTCTGCTAAAAGCGCACATGAAGTGTTGTCGGGTTTGCTCAGTTTGATACGTATTCATGCAATGCGGCGTGATAACGGGAACGTTAACCTGAGATGCCGGAGAATGAAATTCAGGAAATTCGATACGATGTAAATCACCTGGTAAACCATGGGCCGTCAATACCTCTTGGAAACGATTTGTAACAACCGCCGCATCACAATTTGTAATAGCTTGATGCGCAATCGAAACGGTAAAACCCATACCATAGAGATGTCGCATCCCCTCTAACGCAAGTTTGAACATCCCTTGACCGCGCCCTGCATCATGTTGCACCTCATCAAAATGATCCAGACTCACTCGAAAATGAAGTGAGTACGACTGTTTCAACAGCGGCGCAAGTTGATGTAATCGTTTGATCAGGGGCGTTGTTGCATTGGTCAGCACTAAACAAGGTCGATACGACAATGCAGTTGCAAGTATGCGCACGAAATCCTTATTAACAAACGGTTCGCCCCCGGTGAATGAAAACTGTTGAGCACCCAGCGTAAGCGCTTCATGGATGAAAGGCTCTACATCAGCGAGTCGTATTTGCTGTAATCGATTGTCTCCTGGTTTGGAACCTTCTAAACAAAAAGGGCAAGCAAGATTACAGGCTGTACCGGTATGAAACCAAACTTCCTCTAGCTTGCGCGATTCAATAAACCCACGCGGCTCACCTTGAGGGGTTTGATACCAATCATCTGAACGCGACATTTGATTGCTCCAGCATACTCTCAATTAGTGTTCATTACTTTTTTCTCTGCTCGCTAGAAATTTGATTAAAAAAAGTGTGCATATATCACGAACAAAAAGTTTATTCCATCACAGCTCAAAATCACAACAAGACCTAGACTATCACCATATTAATAATTTCTTAATATCTTTAATATGGGTAATAAGCTAAAAAGAAGCTTCATCTACTTATTCCTTGCATGGAATTTAATTCTAGCAATCACGGCTTATGCCCAAATTAATTCACCCCATATCCTTCCTGACCAATTCTTTTTTGTAAAAACAATCCGTATCGAAGGAAATGCTTTACTCCCTGATCGAAAATTAGATGGACTCCTAATCAATTTTACAAACCAGAGCCATACCATGGCTACCCTTGAAAAAGCTGCAAACTTGATACAACAATCGTATCGTGACGCAGGTTATGGAGGGGTTGTCGCTTATCTTCCAGAACAAGTTTTTGAACAAGGCGAAATTGTAATTAAAGTTCTTGAGGGCAAATTAGAACACATTAACATCTCGGGTAATAAGTATCTCGAAGAATCTAATATCCTCAGCAGTCTACCAAAGTTAATTATTGGAAGCACCCCTGTCGTAAAGGATATTGATCGAAATATCCAAATGGCAAATGAGAATTCTGGTAAAAAATTGAACATTACTTTACTACCAGGGATAAAACTAGGCGCAATAAATGCAGATATCAAAGTAACTGAAGAAAAATCGTTGCGATTATTGTTTGGATTAGATAGCGCCGGAACTCCAGGCACTGGAAATTTTAGAGTTAGTGCTGGAATACAGCATACAAATCTTTGGAATCGTGACCATATTGGTACTTTCCAATTTCAAACCTCTCCCACAGATCCAGGTCATGCACAAGTTTATAGCGCAGGTTATCGCATTCCACTTTATGATTATTTATCCGCTGTTGATTTGATTTACGCTTTCTCCAACATAGACAGCACTACATCTGCCACTCCTATCAGCATAGGTCCTATCGGATTTATTGGGAAAGGCCATGTGGCTGGTATAAGAGCACATCGATTCTTGTCGCGCCTGGGCGAATATGATCATCGGCTAACTATTGGGTGGGACTGGCGCCATTTCGACAATCACTGTGATTTCCGGGGAATTATTAATGCATGTGGAAGAATTAATGCAGATATAACAGTTGCTCCATTCAGCATTGGTTATACGGGGCAGTTTGAAAGTTCAAAATTTTCTTGGGGTTTCCATACAAATTTATCAGGTAATCTAGCTGGCAGCAGTAACTCAAATTTTGACATCGCCCGCCCTAATGCAGAAAAAAATTATGCAGCATGGCGTTTCTTCGGATTTAGTAATCTAAATTTTTCTACAGGCTTTACCCTATCTAAAAGACTAACAACCCAATATAGCCCTTTTGCTCTAATTCCAGGCGAACAATTTGGTATAGGCGGTGGGGGAAGCGCTATGGGGGGTGTTATCAGTGTACGAGGCTACCGTGAAAGAGAAGTAGTAGGCGATTATGGTATTGCCTTTAATTTAGAAGGGTTAGGACCCGATATTGCCAGCTATATAAAATCAGAAAGCATCAGTATTAGACCTTTGGTTTTCTTTGATATCGGATGGGCAGGTAATAATCACCACATGGATTGTAACGCTCATAGTAACTCCTGTGCGCTAGCAGGTATCGGTGGGGGGCTTCGCTTCAAAATTGGAAAACAATTTTCCGGACGCCTAGACCTTGGGCAAGCACTCATTGATGGAAATTTGCAAAAAGCAGGAGATATCAGAGGTCACCTCGCTATTAACATTCATTATTGAATCGAACATCGAACTACTGGACAAATTAACAAAAATAGAGAGGAAAGCTAACTATGTTAATGAGAAAACTCTTTATAAAAACTCTAACTCTTTTATTGTCGCCTATATTCTTTTCCAACGCTTTGGCTCAGCTACCAACAGAATTATCGGTAATTCATGGTAGTGCTGATATAAATAGTTATGGTAATTCCATGACGATTACCAATACTCCTAACACTATTCTTGATTGGCAGAGTTTCTCCATAGGACCAGAAAACCATTTACATTTTCAACAGCATGATTCAAGCAGTTTGGTATTGAACCGCGTACTCGGAAATAATCCATCCGAAATATTAGGTAAATTAACCAGTAATGGAGGTGTATGGCTGATCAATCCTTACGGCATATTATTTGGCCCTGACGCACGTATCGACCTTACAAGCCTAGTTGCAAGTACACACGACATCTCAAATATTGATTTCCTAGCACATCGATATCATTTCTTCTCTGAACATAACACTGGTGAGTTAAAGAATCTTGGGGAAATACGCACGAATTTTGGAGGACGGGTTTGGCTTATAGGAAATCATGTGCAGAACGAAGGATTAGTTTACACCCCTCAGGGGCAAATCGTGCTTGCTGCAGGAAAAAAGATCGAGCTAATTGACTCGGCAGTCCCTAATATATCAGTAGAAATTAGCGCTCCTAATAGTTCGGCAGTTAATATAGGTTCTCTTGTTGCTTCAAATGGCACCATTGATATACACGGAAGTATCGTTAATCAAGAGGGTATCATTCGCGCCAATAGCATAGCCACAGCCCCAAATGGACACATTTCCCTCAAAGCAGATAATGTAGCATTAGGAAGTCAGAATGAAATTCAAGCTGAAAATGGCACTATTCATTTAGAAGCCAACACAAAATTAATACAACATGGCAACACTAGTGGAAGAGAAATTACGCTTTCAGCACCACAAATCTTGCAGCAGGGAAGAATTACAGCACCAGGGGGCAACATTAATCTCTTCGCGCATAACTCTATTCAATTGGCTGGATCATTAGATACCTCAAACCCCCGAGATACGGGTGGAAAAATACAACTAATTACTGATACGTTAAGTGGTACTCCGAATTCATCGATTTACGCGGATGGGCAACAAGGAGGGCACATCAAAATTATTGGCAATCAATCTGTCTCTCTATCCACTTCATTAACTGCTGTCGGAGCATTAAAAGGTGGCTTTGTTGAATTAACTGGAAACAGCATTGCTTTGCAGAACGCTTCTATTGATGCGTCGGGAAATCTACAAGGTGGAACTATCCATATTGGTGGAGGTTGGCAAGGCAATGGCACATTACCCCATGCTCGCGAAGTATTAATCGGTGCTGGTAGCGAAATAAAAGCAAATGGTGTAGAGGGTCAGCAAACAAAAGGTGGCGAGGTTGTTGTATGGTCTACGCAATTGAGTAAACAAGCAGGCCTAATTCAAGCTAAAGATGGGGGGCGTGTCGAATTATCATCTCAAGGAAGCTTCTTTCAAAGTGGTGAAATCCAGGTTGGAAAACACGGATTAATATTTTATGACCCTAAAAATATCATCATTACTAGAAATATCCCGTCCCAACCAATTCCTCAAACGAGCTATATCGAACCTATAACTATCGAAACTCCATTGTTCAATGGAAGCAATGTGGTATTACAAGCTAGCAATGACATAACTGTAGACTCCGGTATTTCCTTAGACTCATTTAGTGAAGGAAACCCTTTTGGCAATCTCACTTTGCAATCAGGCCGCAACCTATCCATTAATCAATCTATTTCTGCTTTCAACACCCAAATTACTGCCATATCCGGCGATACCTCCGCCAAGAACACTAATCCAAACTTAACAGAGCCAGGAACTCCTACCCTCACAATTAACCAGGGCGCTAGAATAAATCCAGGAGTCGACGGAACTGTAACATTAGCCGCTGTAGATGGTAATTTCATCAATAACAGCCCCAGTGATCAGGGAATTGGATCTATTGGACGTTGGCACATTTACGCGAGCAACCCTACTCTAAGTCAAGAAGGTTCTATAGGCGCCCCATTTAATCGTCATTTCAATCAAACTTTTATTTTTGGTAGTGAACCAGACTATGCAACCACTGGTAACTGGTTCTTTTATAGTCTGGCGCCAATTCTAAGAGTGTCTCCTTCAAGCGAAAGTATCATCTATGGCCAATCGATTCCATTATTTAAACCTCAATTTACTGGTTTCCTAGAGGGTGATACGCCAGAAAATACAATTACTGGAAGCGCTCAATGGCAAATTGAAGGGGAGCACTCTACAACCAACAATCCAGTGGCCGGGCAACATGACGTAAGCTATTTAGGTGGCTTATTAAGCCAGCGTGGCTACACAATTATCGATGATCAAGGTAGCTCAAATGAATTAACAATCAATCCTGCTGAAATCTCAGTTAGCAATTTTACGGCAGAGAACAAAACTTATGATCGAGACAACAAAATTCGTGTAGATGGCACCGCTTTCCTATCAGGTACGATTGACGATGATGATGTACAACTGACCGGTGAAGGTTTATTGAATGATTGGAACGTTGGAACAAATAAACCCGTCACCATCAATTTTCAGAATGTCACACTCAGTGGTGCTGATGGAAAAAATTATCAATTAAGAAATTTTGCTTCAGCAACTACTACGGCTGATATAACCCCGAAGCATCTCGTTGCGAGCAACTTCATAGTATCGAACAAAGTATATGATGATAATTTCAGTGCTAACTTAATCAAAAACTCGGGAACATTATCCGGTGTAATTGATGGCGATAGTGTTTCATTGTCAGGAGGTAAAGCAACATTTACAGATAAAGAAGTCGGTAAAAATATTGCAGTCAATATCACTGACATTGCCTTAAATGGTGAAGATAAATCTAATTACCTATTAGAAACCACAGATATCGTTCCTGCCAGCGCAGACATAACACCCGCAACCTTAACTTATATCGCCGACCCTACGATTAGAGCCGCTGGAACGGAGATGACTGGTTTCAAAGGTAAAGTAACTGGGTTTGTCGGTGATGATACACTTGAGAAGGATACAAATGGTGTTATTGCATGGAGAACCAACGCAACTAATAACGCTGCGAAAGGACTCTACGCTATTCAGGGAACTGGCCTAGAGGCTAGGAATTACCAGTTTGTTCAGGCAGAAAGCAATCAATTTGCACTTACAGTAGATGGAGTTGATGATCACCCACAAATCAATCCTATTCAGAAATTACCTTTAGAGATGAAACGGGGTGAAGATGCAGTTCAACGTAGCCCAGAAAAAATCGGTAAAGGTAAAGTGATCGATAAGACTTCTACAGAATTAACTTTCAGTACATATCCAAATTTTGGTCCAATCCATTTAAAAAGAATGAGTCGCGATCAGATGTACCAGTTAATCATTGATCGCAAGCTGTATAAGGAAAAACTTTTTGCAGAAGCAATATACAAGCTAGAAATAGATCCTCGCCTCGCTGATGTTCCAATTTGTCCGTCTATTGCAGATATTAATAAAGGTGACTGTAGAATTTCTGAAACCCAGCGGGTTGACTATAAAACCTCGTCTAGAAATACAAATTCATCGGAACGAGCGTATAGCAACGAACAAGAAAAAAACCCGCTCAACAAAATAAAGCGGCGATTTGCATTACTCATCGGTATCGATCAATATACGGATCAAGCAATTCCAACACTTGCAAATGCGATATCAGATATAGAGGCTTTAGGTAAAACGCTCAACGATGAAATGCACTACGAAATACGGCCAATTAAAAATGCATCGCGTGAAACAATTATTAAAATTTTAAACGAGCTTGCTATCGAAATGGAAACCAGCGACAGTGTTATCGTCTATTATGCCGGGCATGGCTATTTCAATGATAAAACTGGAGGAGGTTATTGGATTCCGGCTAACGCATTAGTAACTGATCCATCAAGCTGGATTTCAAATACGAGCATCTCAGAAATGCTATCAACAATCAGTGCCAACCAAATCTTTATGGTCTCTGATAGTTGTTACTCAGGCGCTTTTACTAAAGAACAGAAATTTAATCTCAATCAGCTTGGCATTGATCTTGATAAGCGATCTGTCATTGCAATGGCTTCCGGTGGTGATGAGCCGGTCGCCGATGATGGCCTGGGTGGTCACTCCATTTTCGCTTGGTATTTCATGCAAGCGCTCCGCAATGTTAACAACTGGGAGCCTGCAAAGAAAATATATGAGCAAGTAAGAAACAATGTAGTAAGCGCATTCCCTCAAACCCCACAGTTTGGTGGAATCATATCAGCAGGACATTTAGAAGGTGATTACGCAATCATTAAAAAACCTTAACTAAGCCATGTTCAGATTAATTATGTAGGTAATATATTGATAACAGTTTATCTATGGATAATCAAAATTATAGTAGTAGCACAACCGATACAAATATCAAGCTAGAAGAATCCCATCCTGATGAGGCGCTCAATTACTTCAATAGCGGATTAACACTTTATCACCAGCAAAAATACGATGAGGCTATCACTCAATTTAAGAAAGCTATCGAAATTAAGCCCGATTATGCAGAAGCTTATTTCCACTCCGGTTTAGCGCTCAGCCAGCTAGGGCAAAACAATGAAGCCATTGCTCAATACAAAAAAGCTATCGAAATTAAGCCCGATTATGCAGAAGCTTATTACCGCTGCGGTCTAGCGCTCAGCCGGCTAGGGCAAAACAATGAAGCCATTGCTCAATACCAAAAAGCTACTGAAATTCAGTCAGATGATGTCTTCACCTATTACAACTGGGGTCTAGCGCTCCATGAACTGGGGCGATACGATGAGGCTATTGTTCAATACCAAAAAGTCACTGAAATTCAGCCAGATTTTGTAGCTGCCTCTGCCTATTACAGCTGGGGTCGAGCGCTCTATGAGCTCAAGCGATACAATGAGGCCATTGCTCAATATCAAAAAGCAACACAAGTTGATGCAGATTTTGCTTATGCATACCATAATCTAGCATATACGTTAGAAAAACAGGGTAGGTATCAGGAAGCTCGTGATAAATGGATTAAAGCATGTCAGGCATATGAAAAAATGATCCCAAGTGCTGAAAAAAACAAGGATGCAGACTCTTTATTCTATTACGGTAGTATCCTTTATGAAATTCTTGGCGAACTAAAACAAGCCGAATTGATATTCCAGAAAGGATTGCTACTCAATGCAGAGCATCCCGATATTCTAAAACAGCTAGGAGAATTATATTTGGAGTGGCACGATGACTATCCGTATGGACTTGATAGTTCAACTCCAGAAATAACCTCAGCATATTATGGGAAAGCATATGAATACTTTACTAAAGCAAGTACTATTCTGAAGAAAAGAAATGATGATGCTAAAAATTCATTAGATTATTTAAGGTTAGGCGAGTTACTACTTAGAATGGAAGATTACGACGAAGCAGAAAAACATTTTCTAGACCTAACTAAGCAAAATAGTGCATTTATGGGGGAGGCCAACGCTCACTTAGGTGTGTTATACTCGATGTACCCAGAGAAAGAGAACCTTAGACTTGCTGCTCAATATTTTGAAAAAGCCCTCAAGAACGACCCCGATAATTTGACGATCTGGAGCAATCTCGCCGAAGTTTACCTGAGGCTAAAATTAATGGAGAAAGCAGAAACAGCGTATAAGAAAATCTTAAGAAGAGCGAGAAATCATTTAGATACCCGTATAGGCCTCGGTGAATTCTATGTTGCTTTAGCTGAAAATCAAGACGAAGATCAATATAAACAAGCGATACAGTACTTTACAAACAGCATCAATTTAGCTGGATCACCCAATCGCTCCAAACGATTAAGAAACAAGGAATTAGCTGCAATTTATTATTCTAGAGGGTATGCAAGAGTCAAGTTCTATGAGTACGAGAAACCGATCGGGGATTATAGTTTATTGATTGATGCATTAGCAGACTTCAAAGAATGCTTTAGGTTGGACAAAGATCATCATAAATCAGAGCGTGCTATTGAAAAAATAGAAGCCGTACTTAATAAAACCCGCCACTATTCTCGGTTTTCTGAAAAGGTTGGGCCATGGTTCGTCGTTATTCCGAGCGCTTGTGTTTTTCTGTTTACTCAAGCTAGTTTATTCTTCAATATGCCCCATATGCCCCTCGTGATTAAAGACACAGGTTCTTACTTGACGCTTACATTTTTACCACTTCTGTTCATAATTATCGGTCTATACCTACCGAATATATTGAGGATTAAGTTTCCTGGGGTAGAGCTCGAGAAAAGCTCCATACAGCAAATATCTACACCTAGTTCATTAGGTATCAAGAAATAGTATCTAAAGAATAAACACGGATTTGCTATTCCTATTCCTGAATCGATAAAAGCTAATCGTTTACCAGAATCATTAAACGATTATTCGATTGATCGTAAACTTGCAAATAATCCTTAAACCACTCTCCATATACATATTCGCTTTGATTGCCATTAAATAAATAGCCGGAAATTTGATTTTTCCTTGTATTCTCAATGACCAGATAAACATAATGCTGGTTAAGTACCCCATTTACCTCATACCAGTTATTTGGAGTTAGTTTTGCTTTAGTCTTGCTTAATTTATAAATCTTAGTTACACGGTTATTCAGTAAAGGGGCCTTAGTGCTTTGTTGTAAATTTTCCCTTCTGAATTCAGTTGATGTTTCTTTCTCAATCAGACTTACACCGGCCAGACTATTCTCTCCCATGAGTAGAATGATCAATAGAACCGATCTCATTACGTTAGAAACATTCATGGCATGATCGAGATACTAGGTGTGTGCCTGATTGTGAGTAAAATTTTCTTATACATTTTCTAGATTAGTTAGCGCTATAAAATTCTACACGCCGATTAATCTGATCGAATGGGTCTGTACCAGGTAGCGGCTTTGTTTTGCCAAGACCGATTACCTTAAGGCGAGAAGATGAAATACCATAATTTTGAACTAAATAATTACTCACCGCTTGCGCACGTCGCTCTGAGAGATATCGATTATAGTTATCAGAACCTTTTGCATCGGTATGTCCCTCGACGATCAGGTTTCCTTCAGCAAAATTTTGCGAAGCAAGCATTTTTCCAATTTCATCAAGAAATGGTCTAGCACTTTGCATAATTTCAGATGAATTAAACGCAAATTCGATTGGATACGCAACACTATTTCGCTCTGATGGGCTAGGGGCGGTATTCGTTGTTTTAGCGGAAATCTTCAAGGAGCGCGTTCCTGACGTGAACTCTGGTTCTAGTTTTGGTTTTGCACCAAATATCAATTGACCCATTTGTTCAGCAGGAATTGGTTGCTCATAAACGTGCACTTGTTGCGCACTTGCCAAGATGGCATAAATTGATGAAGCAACCAATGCACTAGAAAAGCCTACAAATTTATTGATTTTCATATCATTTTCTCCATAGCGTTAAAAATTTTTTCAAAAATTTTCTGTACAACAATTTCAATGTTCATTTGGGTTCCCACCGCGTAACGAGGCCCTCTTTGTCGAAAAAGACAACCTGTGTTGAATATTCCCAAGCTTCACCCCAATTTCCTTTTGTTGTGCCGGTACAACTCCAGCAAGGTCTACCCCAAGCTGCACGGACTTGATCTTTAGTCATTCCTTTAGCTAAGTATCCTTCGCGAATCAGTTGTTGTAACTGAACATCCCATTCAGGATGCTGCGCTAATAATTCTTCTCGTCTCACCGGCGCATTCTCACAAGCAATCAGCAATAAATAACTACCAAGGATCAAGGTTAACAATACATTTTTCATTTTCAATTCCTCTACTGTATTACTGCATAGTCTGCTGCTGCTCTTACGGTATACATGGTCATTTTGCTTTCATCAAAATTACCATCTGTCATAAAATGTAAGTGCTCGGCAGGAATCGGATCTTTACTCGCAATTGCTCTTAACTTATCGATACCGATCGGTTCCACGATATCTAAAGAAAACTCAGTGCTGGGTATACGGTAGGTTTTTCCTGGCTTGCAATAATTATCGCTTTGATATGCATTGGGAAATATGGTGGAAATCTCTCCTTTGGAATTGATAACAACCATTCTCACGTACATAGGCTGATTAACAGAGAATTCGATCTGCATCGTCTCCCCAATCTTGTATTCCTTTTTATCGATAACGAGAGACAATTTACCGGTACTTGATTCTGGGCTTGTTGATACTTTGGGTGGTTCAACTGTTTTTGGAGGTTCGCTTGCTTTCTGAATTACAGTTGCAGCAGCCACCTTCGGTGCTATCGATGCAATATTACTTAAATTCTTTTTTAACTGCCTCGTTGCCGGAGTGATTGGCACATTTTCGTATAGTTGCAGATAAAGATCCTGATCAAATTCGGATGAGGCAAGATTACTTACTTTCGTAAATTGCTCGACTGCATTTCGAGTTTCTGCATTTATTTGTCCGCTTGGAGTTACCCCGTAACCATGTAAATAGAGTAATTCTTGAATTTTATAGACCTGATCGGCAGTAGACATTGCATAGTAATCAGCTAGCAACTGATCAATCACGATTTCATCTCGAACTGCTCCTGGAATCAATCGCCAATAGGGGAGTTTCTCGTAACGACCAATCAATTGCAGCATACTCAACTGAACTAGTAAGCGAACTGCTGCATGACGCCCTTGTACTTTTGTAATTTCACCTTTAGCGCCAAAGGTTGCGCTTTTGACGGTAAAGCCGATACTATCTGCTCGTGTTGCCTTATGCAGTTTGATCCCGTTTACCGCCTGTATACGGGGAATACCTGTAAAGGTTTTAAAGTCGATCATATTGAAATCAAGCGTTACACTCGCAAGTGAAGCTTTAATCTCATCACCGAAATTCAATCCAAATTTCTTCCCAAGCTCGGCATCGAACTCGATTGAGTCGCCATCAGTTACTAATCCTCTATCAAATTCGGTAATACCTCCCGTTAACACCACATGGGGCAGAATTTTCTCTGCCCAGTCTGAATAACCTGTTCCAGCCGTCTGAATCATAAATTCAGACTGGGCAGAGAAAATTCTGCCCCATGTGGTGTTAACGGGAGGTATTACCGAATTTGATAGAGGATTAGTAACTGATGGCGACTCAATCGAGTTCGATGCCGAGCTTGGGAAG
>SSFW01000054.1 GCA_008015595.1 Nitrosomonas sp.
ATGCTATTGATGTCAGTGTCAGTGCGAGTGGCGGTTATACGATCAATCTGTCACCGGTCACGTTTTCAAGTATTGAAGCGTTACGTGATGCATTAAAAGTTGCAGCCAAGGATAATCAAAATCCGATCATCATCATCAATGCGGATGCTAAAGCTTCGCATCAATCGGTGATCACGGTGATGGAAGCAGCACGCCTTGCGGGCTATAATCAAGTCACCTTTACGACAGAAGTGCAACCCAAATTGCAGTAAGTTATGATACGGCTCGCAAGAATTTATTAACTAATCATAATTAAAATAAACACAATGGCTTCATTATTCAATTTCTTATTTAAAGGAAAAAACATGAGTACGAATGTTGATAACTTTTCTAAAGCTGCCTTGTCCGGTAATACCTATGTTTTAGCACCACTGCCTTATGCAGATAATGCGTTAGAGCCTGTTATTTCTGCGAATACCTTGAGCTTTCATTATGGCAAGCACCACAAAGCCTATGTGGATAATTTAAACAAACTCTTGGCTGATACGCCTTTAGCAGGTCAATCACTGGAACAAATCATCAAAGCTACAGCCGGTCAAGCGGATAAAGCAGGGATTTTCAATAATGCGGCTCAAATCTGGAATCACATGTTTTACTGGCACAGTTTGAGTCCTAAAGGGGGCGGTGAGCCACCTGCAGCACTGAAGCAAAAAATCGAAGCGGCGTTTGGCAGTGTCGATAATTGCAAAAAAGAATTGGCAAATGCGGCTGTCACTCAATTCGGGAGTGGATGGGCTTGGTTAGTTCAAGATGGCGATAAGCTCGCCATTGCTAAAACCAGTAATGCGGAAACGCCAATTACTAAGAGCTCCCGCCCACTTCTCACGATCGACGTATGGGAACATGCTTACTACATCGATTTCCAGAATCGTCGCCCGGATTATGTGAATACCGTGTTGGATAAACTGATCAACTGGGAATTTGCTGCTGCAAATCTGAGTTAATCCTCTATTTTATATGACTGATATCACCATCGCGCTTTCAAAAGGACGCATATTCGAAGACACTGCGCCCTTTCTGAAAGCAGCGGGTATCATCGCACAAGATGATCCTGAAGCTTCGCGCAAACTCATCATCGCGACCAACAAACCCAATGTTCGTCTCATCATGGTGCGTGCATCGGATGTTCCAACTTATGTGCAATATGGTGCGGCTGATCTCGGTGTGGCTGGCAAAGATGTATTGCTTGAACATGGGGGCATGGGATTGTATCAACCGCTCGATTTGCAAATCGCACGCTGCAAAATGATGGTTGCGGTTCCGGAGGATTTTGATTATCAGTCGGCTGTGTTTCAGGGTGCGCGTTTACGAGTTGCAACCAAGTATCTCAAAACTGCGCGCGACCATTTTGCCGAGAAAGGCATGCATGTCGATCTAATTAAATTATATGGATCGATGGAATTAGCGCCTCTCGTTGGACTGGCGGATGCTATCGTCGATTTGGTTTCCAGCGGCAATACCTTGAAAGCAAATCACCTCAAAGCGGTTGAAGAAATTCGACCGATTTCCGCGCGGCTAATCATCAATCAAGCTGCGCTGAAGTTGAAACGCGCAACCATTCAACCGATGCTCGAATCTTTTGAAAGTGTTATCGGCGCCGCTTAATCGCTTCAGGAAGAACAGTCTATGATCAACATTAAACGTTTATCCTCGCTTGATCCTCATTTTAATGAAACATTAGATGCGTTGCTGGCGTTTGAGACTACGCAAGATAATGCGATCATCGAAACCGTGACGCGTATTCTGTCCGAAATCCGTACCCATGGGGATAGTGCATTGCTCGACTATACACGCCGCTTTGATCATTTGCATGCTAATACCCTTGCAGAACTCGAGTTGCCCATGCAATCTTGCCAGCAAGCGTTGCAAAACCTGAGCCCCGCAGAAAGCGAAGCCCTTAAACATGCGGCCCAGCGCATTAAGCAATATCACGAAAAACAACTATCGCAATCTTGGCAATATACCGAAGCAGATGGTACTCAGCTCGGGCAAAAAATCACTGCATTGGATCGAGTTGGATTATATGTGCCTGGCGGCAAAGCTTCTTATCCTTCGTCGGTACTGATGAATGCTATCCCAGCCAAAGTTGCCGGTGTCGATGAGCTAATCATGGTTGTCCCCACTCCGCGCGGCGAAAAAAATCAGCTTGTCCTTGCAGCGGCTGCAATTGCCGGCGTAGATCGAGTATTTACGATTGGTGGTGCACAGGCCATTGCGGCATTAGCTTACGGCACTCAAACGGTTCCCAAAGTCGATAAAATCGTAGGTCCAGGCAATGCTTATGTCGCCACCGCGAAACGCCTGGTTTTTGGGCAAGTGGGTATCGATATGGTCGCTGGCCCTTCGGAAATTTTGGTCATTTGCGATGGCCACGTTAATCCAGATTGGATTGCCATGGATTTATTTTCTCAAGCAGAACATGATGAACAAGCGCAATCGATTTTACTTTCTCCGGATCAATCATTTATCGATGCCGTTCAAGCCAGTATCGATCGGTTGATTGCCGATCAATCCCGTAAAGCTGTGATACAGACATCACTCGAAAATCGCGGCGCTTTGATCAAAGTCCGTGATCTGACGGAAGCTTGCAAGATTGCCAACCGTATTGCACCGGAGCATCTTGAATTAGCGGTTGCTGAGCCTGAACAATGGGTCGATCAGCTCAAACACGCTGGGGCTATTTTCATGGGATACCATACCTGTGAAGCGCTTGGGGATTATTGTGCAGGTACCAATCATGTATTGCCGACATCGGGTACCGCTCGGTTCTCTTCTCCACTAGGTGTTTATGATTTTCAGAAACGCACGAGCTTGATCAGCGTTTCACCGCAAAGCGCCCATCAGTTAGGCCAAATTGCTTCTACTTTAGCGCGTGGTGAGGGTTTGCAAGCGCATGCCTTATCAGCCGAGTATCGCTGTAATTGACATCAAACATTGCAGTAATCGACAGTACTAGCATGAATAAAGCGTTTGTCAAAGAAAACGACGATTCAGAAGAACTCGAAGCAGAAGTCGTTAGTTCCCCTTTACCAGTAGGCAGTAAAAACTACATCACGCCGGCAGGTCACGCCCGCCTCATGGAAGAATACCAATGGTTGCTCAACAAAGAGCGCCCGGATGTAACTGCGATCGTATCGTGGGCAGCCGGCAATGGCGATCGTTCTGAAAATGGCGATTATATTTATGGCAAGCGACGCTTACGTGAAATCGACAAACGCTTACGTTTTCTGTCCAAGCGGCTTGAAATCGCTGAAATTATCGACCCGACGCTGCCGCGCGAAGACAGCACACGAATTTTCTTTGGCGCAACTGTTTGCTACTTAGATCAAACGGGCGTGGAGAGAACGGTATCCATCGTCGGTATCGATGAAATCGATCCCTTTAAAGGTTATATTAGCTGGATCTCCCCCGTTGCACGGGCGCTGATTTCTGCCCAAGAAGGGGATACCGTTCACTTGCGCACACCAACGGGTGTTGAAAAGCTGGAAATCTTGTCGGTTGAATATCGACCCATTGAAATTCCTTCCTTCCTTCCAACCATTATCTGTTAAATAGAAATTCACATTTTGATTTTATTTCCTTGAACCAAAATTGGGGTTTATTTTTATAGATCACCCGTTTTGCTATGATGATGGCCAAATCGGTGGGTCATTCAGAAACAAGGAGATAGTATGAGCAATGCTATATTAGATTTTATTTGTGATGGAATAGATTGTGTCATTCTGAATGTTTAATTTTAATTGAGTCACATAGTAAAATTGATGAGAAATGGGCTATTTTGCGAAATATAAATGAGTATAAAATGGAAATAACTACAAAGATTTACCATGGAGATAGTAAGGAACAATTAAAACAGATTCCAAATCATTCTATTGATCTGATAGTAACTTCACCACCTTACGCGGATCAACGAAAAGACACATATGGTGGAATTCATCATGATAAATACGTGAATTGGTTCTTGCCTATATCAGAACAGCTTTTACGTGTTCTTAAGCCAACAGGAACGTTTGTCTTAAACATCAAAGAAAAGGTAGTTGAAGGTGAGCGAAGTACATATGTAATGGAACTCATTCTAGAAATGCGTAAACAAGGATGGTTATGGACAGAGGAGTTTATTTGGCATAAGAAAAATTGCTATCCTGGAAAGTGGCCAAATCGCTTCCGCGACGCATGGGAAAGGCTACTTCAGTTTAATAAAAACCGAAAATTTCATATGTACCAGGAGGAAGTAATGGTACCAATGGGCGAA
Source organism: Nitrosomonas sp. (assembly GCA_008015595.1). GTDB lineage: Bacteria > Pseudomonadota > Gammaproteobacteria > Burkholderiales > Nitrosomonadaceae > Nitrosomonas. Next base: position 4,292 of record SSFW01000054.1, read on the forward strand.
TGGGCAAACACAAGACTGAAGAATCTTTCTGAAACCGATAAAATCCGTGACAACTCAAAAGCTGGAAGTGGATTTGGTAAAAATATTTCAAACTGGCTTGATAGAGATAAGGCGTACCCAACAAATGTTCTTCATTTGGCGACCGAATGTAACAATAAAAATCATAGTGCGGCTTTTCCTGAAGAGTTACCAGAATGGTTCATCAAACTTTTTACAAAAGAAAGTGACATGGTTCTTGATCCATTTATGGGTTCTGGAACGACATTAATTGTCGCAAACCGAATGAGAAGAAATTCAATAGGTATCGACATCATTCCTGAGTATTGTGAAATGGTGAAAAGACAATTGCAACCCGTTGAGTTATATCTATTCTAACCACAGATGGAATATGAAAGCATTAAGTCTACAAGACGTATCTCTGTACGTTGAAGAAAACATTGGGATTTTCCACCAGAAGCGAATTCAAAGTATTGATAAATTAAAATTATCGCAAGTTCTCAAGCGGAAAAATCCATATTTATTCAAAGCAAAATATATTCTGACTGCTGAACAGATTATAAAAAGTTTGGTGGACGCGCATATATCATCAAATGAAGAAACTATTTTTGGCGATTGGCTAGAAGGATTTGCTATTTTCATCAACGATAAGGTTTACGGCGGACGTAAATCGGGCATCAAGGGCATTGATCTGGAATTTAACAAAGATGGGGTAAGAAATATTGTAACAATCAAATCGGCACCCAATTGGGGCAATAGCTCGCAAATAGTTAAAATGGTAACGGATTTCAAGACCGCTAAAAAAACATTGAGAACCAGCAACTCACAATTGAACATCTTTGCTGTAAATGGTTGTTGTTACGGCAGGGATAATAAACCAGACAAGGGAGATTATTTTAAATATTGTGGGCAACGCTTTTGGGAGTTTATATCCGGCGATGATGAATTGTTCACAGAAATTATTGAGCCACTTGGACATAAGGCTAAAGAAAAGAATGATGAATTTGTAAAATCGTATTCTCAGACGGTTAACAAGTTCACCAAAGAATTTGCGAATTTATTTTGCAGAGATAGCGGAGATATTGACTGGGACAAATTGGTACGTTTTAACTCCGCAATTGAAGAACAAAAGGAAAAGAAATGAAAAGAGGCGCTATGCAGTGACTGCTTGCATCCTGACAATTCTATACAAAGCAAAAACAACAATGATTCGATTGTTACAGTGTATTTTGTGTGAAGAATACAGCCTACGAGAATAGAATCAATCCATCATCGCGCAAGTGACATAAATCATCCCCTCGAATTTGAATAAACAATTCAATTCGCTCCCAAACGAGTAATTTATTTGCTACAAGAAACTAGATAGGAAAAGCTATTCGCTGTAGCCAAAAGTGATTGACTGGGTGATATAACGTCCTATGAATCATACTCATCAGGTTAAAAATATTACGAATCCATAGAATTTGATCTTTTATATAGAATCAGAGCTGTTTCCACGATCTTAGTAAATTTGATAAAGCATCCAGATAGAACATTAACAGGGAGATAATCGATCTTATGGAAAAGGTTAATCATAATGATTCACCGGCTAGCGCTTGGCAGATGAAAAATTGGCTATCCTTCATCGCAGTAGGTTTTTTTATTCTGGCATCACCCATTGCTAATTCGATGGATGTATCGGTAAAACCGATCTCTGACAAACTAAAATTGCAAGCAAGTGAAACGAGATGGATAAAACTGGGTGCCGGTTTTCGTGGGACTGGGTTATGGGTTGAAAACCAAAACACAGGCAATCTCGGCGGCGGATTCAACGTAGACAATGCCCGTCTTTATTTGAATGGGCAGTTTCACCAGTATTTGAAGTTCGAAGTGAACACCGAGTGTTATTTCTGCGATAACACAGCTTCAAAGGATAATCCTAAAATGTCTTACAACATTTTAGATGCGATCGCTAAATTCGAGTTTAATCGTTATTTTAATGTTTGGGGAGGCCGAATGCTGGCCCCAACCGAACGGGGTGAGTTGAATGGGCCTTTTTTTCATGCAACCCATGACGGTTTTAAAACACCATTCTTCTCCCAGGATTTCAGTACAAAGTATGGATCGGGTGGAGCCGGTATGTATGGTCGTGACGATGGTGCGACTTTATGGGGAAGTGTTGAACCGGGAATCGTTCCAGGAACGTTTAGCTATGCGATGGGTATCTTCCGTGGACTCCGATCTTCGACAGGAGAGGGGCCCAATCCAGGTGGTAATGTTTTAACGGCAGCACGGTTTACTTATAACTTTCTAAATCCAGAGAAAAATCCCGGTTATTACACGGCCGGTACTTACTATGGTAAAGCGGGCGATATTTTGGCGCTTGCTTTCGGTATGACCTATCAAAAAGATGGCGCAGGTTCTCTCGCGCATCGTAGTGATTTCTTAGGTTTTGTGGGTGATATGTTGTTCGAGAAAGTATTGCCTCAGAATATGGGGGTGCTAACGGCTAACGCAGAATACAAGCAATTTTACGCAAACTATTCATCAGCCGCATTTAACGACAAAGATTGTTTTTGTATGTTTGATGGTAAATCGTGGACTGTAACCGGTCTTTATTTGATTCCGACCAAAATTGGTATTGGACAGTTCCAACCCTACGGTAGATATACCAGCGTGCAGCCTAACCGCAGCAGTAATCGTGATGAAATCGAAGCAGGGCTGAATTACATCATCGATGGGTTTAACGCCCGTATCTCAGCGTATTATCAACATGGTGATCTCTTCACGAGAGGGCTGAATTATGCACCTACGGGTATATCAGGACGAGCAGTCGATGTGTTCAAGATTTCATTCCAGCTACAGATTTGAGGTTTTCTCGTTATTTCTTAGTCAATTTACAAGAAATTTAAATAATGCAATTTTCAACACAAACAGGGGTACCGTTGACTCATCAGCGTAGTTCAAATGTGTTAGCTTATCCCAGTGGCAAGCAGAGCGCTGAGCACCAGCCTAAGTCCGTAATGGAACCTGTCCATAATCCATTACAAGCCAGATTGTCGATGCGTTTTGGTCATTTTGATGGTGTCACACGATTAGTCGAGCGTGAACATTATGGCCCCCTGCTTATCCAGAAGCCACTCTATCCTGAAGGACGTAGCATTTGCCACGCGGTTATTATTCATCCACCCGGTGGGGTAGTGGGGGGGGATGAGTTAGCAATTGCTGCTCGTGTCGATGCCTTTGCAAAAGCCCAAATTACGACACCTGGCGCCGCAAAATGGTATAAGGCCAATGGTTTTACTTCTCATCAGGAGATTAGCATCAATGTTGCTAAAGGTGGCGCTTTAGAGTGGGTTCCCCAGGAGACGATTTTTTATAACCATTCCAATGTGAAGATAGATCATCAGGTGGCACTGGAGGATGACGCGGTTTATGTTGGTTGCGAGATCTTATGTTTTGGCCGAACCGCCTATGGAGAAACCTTTGACGAGGGTCAGATTAAGCAACGAACCCGTATAACCCGGAATGGGAAAATGATTTGGCTAGAGCAGATCTGTTTAAGAGGCGAGAACGCAACGATGAAGGGGGCTTTGGCACTTTCAGGCTATACCGTCTGCGCTACGTTATTACTGACTGGTAAAACCATTGCGCAGCCTTTAATTGATCTGGCACGATTGGAAGCGGAAAGATTAACCAATAAAACTGGGCAGGTCGGTATTTCCCAGCTTAAATCTGTGATTGTAGTCCGTTACCTTGGTCACTCAAGTGAAGTGGCCCGTCAGGTCATGTTAAGCGTATGGGGGTTATTTCGACCAGAAGTACTGGGTTATCCAGCAATTGTGCCGCGGATGTGGACGACATGAGCTCGGTTTTACGTAGGGAAGCTGTTGATTGTTTAATGTTAAGTAGTGCCGATCATCTGAAAATATTTTTTACTCAGGAGAAATGAGATGGATTTAACACCAAGAGAGAAAGACAAATTACAAATATTTACGGCAGGGTTACTTGCTGAAAGAAGAAAAGCGCGGGGCTTAAGACTCAATTATCCGGAAGCGGTGGCATTAATAACCTGCGCAGTACTTGAAGGCGCTAGAGATGGGCGCACCGTTGCTGAATTGATGACGGCGGGGCAAAAAGTATTGTCCCGGGATGAAGTGATGGAAGGGGTTCCAGAAATGATTCCTGATATCCAAGTAGAAGCAACGTTTCCGGATGGAACCAAGTTGGTTACGGTCCATAATCCAATTGTGTAATTGATCAAGATAGGAGATCGTTATGAGATTACCTTTAATACCAGGCGAAGTATTTACCGAAGCTGGGGAAATTGAGTTGAATGTTGGCAGAAGAACCAAAACACTTACGGTTTCAAATGGAGGAGACCGCCCCATTCAGATTGGATCACATTTTCATTTTTATGAAGTTAACTCTGCGATGAAATTTGATCGAGAAGCTGCTTATGGCATGCGCCTCAATATTATGGCTGGCACAGCCGTCCGTTTTGAGCCTGGACAAGAGAGAACCGTTGAACTCGTGGAGTTGGCAGGAGATCGAGTTGTCTATGGATTCAATCAAAAAGTGATGGGCAAACTTAAGTAGTCGTACCGGATTATTTTTAGAGGAGCAAAAAAATGAGCGTAAAAATTTCCCGTCAAACCTATGCAGAAATGATGGGCCCGACAACAGGCGACCGTGTACGGCTTGCTGACACAGAGCTTTTTATTGAGATTGAAAAAGATTTTACGACCTATGGTGAGGAAGTAAAGTTTGGGGGCGGTAAAGTAATACGGGATGGAATGGGGCAATCGCAGCGTAACCATGCGGATGTGATGGATACCGTGATTACCAATGCGGTCATTGTTGATCATTGGGGAATTGTCAAAGCGGATATTGGCCTTAAGAATGGCAAGATTGCCGCAATCGGTAAAGCAGGTAACCCAGATATTCAACCGAATGTCACGATGGCGATCGGTTCGGCAACTGAGATCATCGCTGGCGAAAATATGATCGTCACTGCAGGTGGTGTTGATACGCATATCCACTTCATTTCTCCGCAACAAGCTGAAGATGCCATGATGAATGGCATTACCACGATGCTAGGCGGTGGAACAGGTCCCGCTGTCGGTACTGCGGCAACCACTTGTACTCCTGGCCCTTGGCATATGCATTCGATGCTGAGAGCTTCTGATGGAATCGTGATGAATACGGGTTTCTTCGGTAAAGGAAATACCAGTTTGCCCACCCCGCTTGAAGAACAAATTTTAGCCGGTGGTTGTGGTCTCAAGCTGCATGAGGACTGGGGAACGACTTATGCTGCCATTGATAATTGCCTGGCAGTAGCAGATAAGTATGATGTTCAAGTTGCGATCCATACGGATACGATCAACGAAGGTGGCTATTTAGAGAATACCATTGCTGCAATGAAAGACCGTACCATTCATACCTTCCATACTGAAGGTGCGGGTGGGGGGCATGCACCGGATATTATCGCGGTTGTGGGGCTTGATAATGTTCTGCCTTCTTCAACGAATCCAACTCGTCCTTATACCGTGAATACCCTGGATGAGCATTTAGATATGTTGATGGTTTGCCATCATTTGCATGCCAATATTGCGGAAGATTTGGCTTTTGCTGAGTCTCGTATTCGTAAGGAAACCATTGCAGCAGAAGATATTCTGCATGACATGGGCGCTATTTCGATGATGTCATCGGATTCTCAAGCGATGGGACGGATTGGTGAAGTGGTATTGCGGACTTGGCAAACAGCGCACAAAATGAAAGTGCAACGTGGTACATTGCAAGAAGATAGCTCTAGGAATGATAATTTCCGCGTGAAACGTTATGTTGCGAAATACACCATCAATCCTGCAATTACCCATGGGATTGGGCATGCGATCGGTTCAGTCGAAGTTGGTAAATATGCTGACTTAGTGCTCTGGCGACCTGGTTTCTTCGGTGTTAAACCCTCGATGATCCTTAAAGGCGGCATGATTGCAGCTTCATTGATGGGCGATCCTAATGCATCGATCCCAACACCACAGCCCGTTCATTATCGTTATATGTTC
>SSFW01000073.1 GCA_008015595.1 Nitrosomonas sp.
ATAAGCAGCTTACGGTATTAGCTAGCAATGGGTTGGTGATGGCAGTATTAGCTACTGCTGTCAATTGTCATGATAGCGAGTTGCTTGCTCGACTTGAAAGACTTCTCAACTCTTTGCCGAACACTGAATGACTCCGCAAATATAGGAGATAGTGCGCCTACTCTACCGGAAATAGCCGATTTAGATGGACTAATTACAAGCTTGTTCGTGGAAAAATTACTAAAAAACCCAATTCCCCAACAAATTAACCCGGAATTTTTCTAGAATGTAAAGTTTGCGTTAAAATGCAAAGATTTCGGTTAGGCTAGAGCCTAACCAAAACTAATCATAATTCAATATAGCCCACTCTGATGTGTTTTAGAGCACTTTTCCTATATTTGTGCTTCTTTCTTGAGTTGAATTATTGCAGTTCCAACCTCATTTGATGCTAGGCTGTATGCGGTTCCATTGTTTAACATTGTTTCTGCTTCAGTGTATTTTTTTAAATTGATAGCTTGAGCTATCTTTCCTGCTTCAATATGGAATCTCACGTGATTCAAAACACAGTTCTTGAAACTTGGTAAGTTACTAAACTTAGCTCTACCGATACCATGCAACCATTTTCCCAATTCACAGCAATTATCTTTTGAAATTGTTCCGGCATCCATAGACTCTTTTTTGACAATTGCACTTCTAAATTTAACTTTCCATTCCGCATGTTTTTCAATCGCTTGATTTAGGTCCATAATATTCTCACTGATGAATAATCAAGCTAATTACGACAGTAATTGTTGTAAAATTTAGGGATAGCCTTATTTATTAAAAGATTGCATGTAAAGCACTTTAAAATTGGTAGAGAAAACGGTAGGGATTTAAAATGAATAGTAAAGATCGGCTTAATGAATGTTTTTCATAATAGATATGAATCCCTCTCGCGCCAAATTGTGGGTAAATAAAATTTAACTAGGCTAACAATAAAAAAGGGATTTATCACATGCCTATTGTTTTGTTTAATTAAGCAAAACTGATATACGATAAGTATCAAGATTAATAAATAAAAAATGAGATTTAGCAATATTTTTACCCTAGATCGTAGGGCGAGAAGCTTTTAATTTTTTTAAGTATATTATGACAAGATGAGCTGCGTGGACGATGCGTTTCTTTAAGCTATTAACAATTTATAAAAGGATTAAAGAGATCGTTTTCCAGATAGGCTACATTAATACAGTAATTCTCTTGTTTCATCGAATTCTCATAAAGCTATTTAGTGGTAAGCTACGTATATACAAATATTATTTGACTGCCCAACCAGTTACTAATCGAACTTTACTACCACCCAATAGGGGTAAAAAAATTACGGTGAAGCAAATAAGTCGTGATGATCCTATTGTTAGCGCTTTTCCAAGACCTGATTCAATAATTAAAAGTCGCTTTGATACTGGCGCTGTATGCCTAGTTGCCTTGAAAGAAAATGTTTTTGTTGGTTACATTTGGTTTATGTTAGGAGCCTATCAAGAAGATGAAGTACGGGCAAAATTTGTTCCATTACCTGCCTCGGCTACTGTTTGGGATTTCGATATTTATGTTCATCCAGACTATCGTTTAGGGCATACTTTTTTACGTTTATGGGATGAAGCTAATCGATTCTTGCTCGATAGAAAAATAGAATGGTCGTGTAGTAGAATATCAGCCTTTAATGCGCCTTCGATAAATGTTCATACAAAATTAGGGGCATTAAATCTAGGACAAGTTATCTTTTTTTGTATAGGTAGTTGTCAATTAACGCTAGCAACACTTTTCCCGTACATTCACGTTTCAACACACCTTAACTCATACCCAACTTTTTTCATAGATACACAAAAAAACAATACTATTTTTCCTATGAAAGGGAAAGAATCAACAACGGAGTAAATTTATGCAGCATATTGATGAAGTTAGAAATATCTTAGCAGATACCCTTAGTCTTGGTGATAGGAAGCATCAGCTCGATGAGAATTCTTTTTTGCTTGGCAGCATTCCTGAATTAGATTCAATGGCGGTAGTAAATGTAATTACCGCACTTGAGGATTTTTACAATATATCGGTTGATGATGATGAAATTAGTGCAAAAACCTTTGAGACCCTTGGTAGCTTAACTATTTTTGTGGAACAAAAATTGTCACAGTCGAACTAGAATGGATTCTCCAACTCTTTGTGCGGAACCATTCTTTTTGAAAGTTGAATCAGGGGAAAGGTTTTGCCTATTTTATCGACCAAATCTTGCTAATCCATTGGGTACCTTTATTTTTATTCATCCTTTCGCAGAAGAGATGAATAAATCACGAAGGATGATTGCACAACAGTCTAAGGCATTTTCTGAAAATGGTTTTGCAGTGCTTCAAATTGACTTGTGTGGATGTGGTGATAGTAGTGGTGAATTCAATGAGGCTCGTTGGGAAGTCTGGAAACAAGATATTTTTCATGCAATCAATTGGATTAAACATCAAGCAGCTGCCCCGATTAATCTTTGGGGGCTACGTTTGGGTGGGTTACTTGCGCTTGATTTAGCGAGTGAAGCTGAAGAATCTTTCCAACATATTGTTTTGTGGAATCCTATTATCAGTGGAAATACTTTTCTAACACAATTCTTGAGGCTGAAAGTAGCTAGCCAACTTATGATAAAAAGTGGCAAAGAAAGCGCTGGGACAGGTGCTCTACGTAATAAAATAATGGCGGGTGAAACACTTGAGATAGCTGGGTATGAGCTTTCTTCGATTCTTGCAATAGCTATCGACAAATTAAGGATAGGCGATTTCAAAGTATTTGATACTAAAATCCACTGGTTTGAGGTAGTGCCGGAAGCTGGCAGAGTACTATCACCTTCAGCAATGGCGACAGTCAATTCCTGGAAAGAGCGCAATATCGATCTGGATTTGCAATATGTAACAGGACAGGCATTTTGGGCAACTCAAGAAATCGCTGAGTGCCCTGAGTTAATTGAAGCCACGATAAATCAATTTTCGACTGTTTAATAATGAATTTTAGTGAGCAACCCTTGCGTTTTTGTTGTCAAGGTTGTTGGTTGTATGGAATTCTTAGCATTCCGTTCCAATCATGTAAAAGGGGGGTACTGATTGTTGTGGGAGGACCTCAATATCGGGTTGGAAGTCATCGCCAATTTACACTCCTTGCCCGTTTTCTCGCTGATCATGATATTCCTGCTTTTCGCTTTGATTATCGAGGAATGGGGGATAGCGATGGTGTAATTCGAACGTTTGAGAATATAGGCGATGATTTGGAAAGTGCGATTGATCAATTCTTTATTAACGTGCCTTCACTTAAAGAAGTGGTAATTTGGGGGTTGTGTGACGCAGCATCAGCGGCTTTATTCTATGCTCATAAAGATCAAAGGGTTACTGGGCTTGTATTAGTTAATCCTTGGGTTAGAACTGAATCTGGCGTCGCAAAAGCCTATCTTAAACACTATTATACTTCGAGGTTGCTAGATGGGGAGTTCTGGGGAAAAATCATAAGGGGAGATTTTAAGCTTTTCGATTCGTTTAAATTTTTATTTCAATCTATAAAAAAATCCTTAATAAGGAAAACAGAAATAGCGAATGATAAAATTAAGCAATCTACTTGTAACTTGTTACTACCATTACCGCAGCGGATGTTGGAGGGTCTAAAGCAATATACCGGAAAAATATTCATCATTACCAGCGGAGACGATCTAACAGCAAAAGAATTTCTAGACTTGATTAATACTACAAAAGATTGGCGCCAAATAATCAATATTAAGCAAGTTAAATTTGCTCATTTGAAGGATGCAAACCATACCTTTTCTTCTCGTCGGTGGCGCGACCAAGTAGCGGTCTGGACAACTAATTGGACAAAATCATGGTAAGGCGTGTTCTGCTGATTGCGTATCATTTTCCTCCATTACAAGGAAGCAGTGGTATACAGAGAACATTAAGATTTGCACAGTATCTTCCAAAATTAGGTTGGGAACCAATCATTTTAACTGCTCACCCAATTTCCTATCAGCTTACTAGGCCTACTCAGTTACCTAAGGAATTTGACAATATCAGTATCTATCGGTCTTTTGCGCTGGATACGGCAAGGCATTTATCACTGCTAAAGCGTTATCCAAGAATGCTTGCTGTGCCTGATCGATGGATTTCTTGGTGGCTTGGGGCGTTTCCCCAAGGACTTTATTTGATAAAAAAATTTAAACCAGATGTCATTTGGTCAACATTCCCCATAGCAACAGCGCATCTTATTGGTTATACACTGAGTCGGATATCTGGTATTCCGTGGGCGGCTGATTTTCGTGATCCAATGGTACAACCCGATTATCCTACTGATCCCATCATATATCGCGCTTATCAATGGATTGAAGAAAAAACAATTCGTAATTGCGCCAGCGCAATTTTTACTACAGCTAACACGAGGAAAGATTACATCAGTCGATTCTCTAATGTGAGCGAGTCGCGCTTTAAAGTTATCGAAAATGGTTATGATGAGCAACTTTTCTCAGAAGTTACGGTTGAACATCAAGTAAAACAAAATAAACAACTAACGCTTGTTCATAGCGGCATTATCTATTCGTCTGAGCGTGATCCAACCTACTTTTTTGAGGCGCTATCAGATTTACTAAAAGAAAAGTATATTTCTTCTGATAATCTAAAGATTATTCTTCGAGCAACTTACAATGATAATTTTTTACAACAACTGATTAATCGATTCAATATTGGATCGATAGTTACGCTAGCTCCACCGATTTCGTACAAAGAAGCCATTGCAGAAATGTTATCCGCAGATGGGTTAATTATTTTGCAGGCTTCCAACTGTAATAATCAAATACCCGCAAAGCTATATGAGTATTTACGTGCGCAGAAACCGATTCTGGCACTAACTGATCCAGAAGGGGATACTGGTCTAAAACTTATAAGCTTAGGTTTTGATACAATAAGTCGGTTAGACTCTAAATCAGATATCAAGGAATTAATATTAAAGTTTCTTGATTCTATTAGAAATAAGATTGTTCAACCTTTACCGTTAAACCAACTTCAATTGCACTCAAGAGAATCAAGAACAGCTGAGTTAGTGGAAATTCTGAATGGAATCGTAAGGTGACCAATGATCTATTTTTTAGTATTAATTAATGATATATAGAAGTTACTCAAGAGGCGATTTATATGAAATTATTATGCCATATTAGTTTCTTCTTATTGATTATAGCCCTATCATTTCAAGCTTATTCTCAACAAAATAGTATTTGTGGGGAGTTAAAGGGCCCACACTTTGGACCTTTTGATTATCTTGAAAGAGTTCAGTTAAGAGACAAGCTTGAAATAGTAGAGGCCTATCATTTTTCACAGGATGTTGAGAAACTAAAAGGTAATGTACCGAGTGTTGCAGCAGATTTAAGCTATACCTTGCATGCCTGGCCGAACCACCATCGAGCTTTGGCATCTTTAGCAAAACTTGCGATTAGAGAGAAGGCTGTTAACTTACCTGGGTTGAAGTACAATGTAGAATGTTATTTTGATCGTGCTTTTCGTTGGCGATCAAATGATAGTATTGTTAGATCGATTTATGGAAGTTATTTATCAAAAGTCGGTAGAGCTAATAATGCAATTGAACAGCTCGAAATTGCCGTGAGATTAAAGTCTGATAACGCTACAGCGCACTACAATCTTGGATTGCTTTATTTTGATAAAGCTAATTATGATAAAGCACAATTTCATGCTGAGAGCGCTTATGCGCTTGACTTTCCTTTGCCTGGTTTACGAAATAAACTTATAAGAGCTGGGAAATGGAAGAAGTAGGAAGTAGGAAGATCATGGCGGACGTGCGTCACTTTTCCTAATAAAAAGTAAAACCGGTAGAAAATAATTACGCCTCATCGGCATCTGGGTTTTCAGTATGGTCGAGATTTATATCCGCTACTGGAACAAAAGTTTGATCGCTTTGCTGAATATTGCCTGCTATCTTAGGAGTACTGCAATAGACGTCAGCATTTTGTGCGCGGTGGCGTAGCGCATGATCAATAAGCACCAATGCCAGCATTGCTTCTACAATCGGTGTTGCACGAATTCCCACGCAGGGATCGTGTCGTCCATGGGTCTCAACAATGACAGGATTACCTTGTTTATCAATGGATCTTCTTCCCAACCGGATACTTGACGTTGGTTTAATCGCAATATTAACGGTTATCGGCTGGCCAGTCGAAATGCCTCCCAGAATGCCACCAGCGTTGTTTGTTAAAAAGCCATTTGGCGTTATTTCGTCAGAGTGCTCAGTTCCTTTTTGAATGACGCATGTGAATCCTGAGCCAATTTCAACACCTTTAACCGCATTAATACTCATCATTGCATAGGCAATTTCAGCATCGAGCCGATCGTAGACAGGTTCTCCCCAACCGACTGGTACAGCTTCAGCAACAACACTAATCTTGGCGCCAACTGAATCGCCCGACTTGCGTAGACTATCCATATAACCTTCAAGTTGAGGGACAAAGTCATTGTCTGAAACAAAAAAGGGATTCTGATTGACATCACACCATTGCTTGAAAGGGATGCTAATTGCTCCAAGCTGTGACAGGTAGCCACGAATCAGCGTGCCATAGGTTTTATTCAACCACTTCTTTGCTATCGCACCTGCCGCCACTCTTACCGCTGTTTCGCGAGCAGATGCTCGACCGCCACCTCTGTAATCACGGATACCATATTTTTGCCAATATACATAATCAGCGTGGCCAGGACGGAAAGTGTCGCTTATTTTGCTATAGTCTTTACTTCGCTGATCTTCATTTCGAATTAGGAGCCCGATCGGTGTCCCCGTTGTTTTTCCTTCAAAAACACCAGAGAGTATTTCAACAACATCTGCTTCGCGACGTTGGGTTACATGACGCGAGGTTCCAGGTTTGCGTCGATCAAGTTCATATTGAATATCTGCCTCAGATAGCTCGAGTCCAGGTGGACAACCGTCTACTACACAGCCGATTGCAGGGCCATGCGATTCACCAAACGACGTAACGCAAAACAATTTTCCTAATGTATTGCCTGACATACCTTTTATTTATGAAATAAGTAAAGTAAGTCTAACATAGCAACCAAATTTCTTCCCTAGCTTTCGAGCTGAGGTTAGAATTACCCTAGGAATAATAGAGAAATTAACTAATGCAGTGTAGTAGATTGAGGGGGAATAAAGAATGAATATGATTGAAGTCAAAGCATATCTGGCTGATTTGCAAAATAGAATTGTCGCAGGTCTAGAAGCAATCGATGGCAAGTCATTTCAACGTGATGGATGGGAAAGGCCTGATGGAGGCGGAGGGCTGAGCTGTGTCATTGAAGAAGGCAATGTACTAGAGCGAGGCGGTGTTAATTTCTCGTATGTCTTTGGCCATGGCTTACCTGCCTCTGCGACGGCAGCACGCCCTGAGTTGGCAGGTCGTTCTTTCGAAGCAGCGGGAGTGTCACTCGTGTTGCATCCACGTAATCCATATGCCCCTACAGTCCATATGAATGTACGCTTTTTTGAAGCGAAAAAGGAAGGTGCTGATCCTGTATGGTGGTTTGGTGGAGGGATGGATTTAACGCCTTATTATGGCTTTGAAGAGGATGCGATTCATTTCCATCAAACCTGTAAAACAGCGCTTGATCCCATTGGGTCAGACTACTATCCACGGTTTAAGAAATGGTGTGACGAATATTTTTTTCTCAAACATCGAAAAGAGCCGAGAGGAATAGGCGGTGTTTTCTTTGATGATTTCAATCAACCCGATTTTTCAACCTGCTTTAAGTTGACTCAGCGAGTAGGAGATCATTTTTTACCTGCGTATGCTCCAATTCTGGAGAGGCGCTTAAATGTTCCTTATGGCGAACAAGAACGGGATTTTCAGGCATATCGACGTGGTCGTTATGTGGAATTCAACTTAGTTTGGGATCGGGGAACTTTATTTGGCTTGCAGACGGGTGGGCGAACTGAGTCCATTCTGATGTCACTGCCACCGATTGTAAAATGGCGCTATAACTGGACGCCACAAGCAGGAAGCCCCGAATCCAAGTTGTATACAGATTTCTTGATTGGCAAGAACTGGATTTAATTGAGAACTATTGATTGAAACTACTTTCTTGGAGATCTCTAGATGAAGAAAACATTTTTATCAGATCGATTGGGTTGGTTGATTATTATTAGCTTAGTATCATTGTCTATATCCCATTCAAAGGCCGATGCCGTGACAGATTGGAATAAATGGGCGGGTGATATCGTCGTCGATGCTGGAATTGGGCCTTTACCCGCTGAACGCGCATTAGCAATTGTTCAGGCAGCAGTCTACGAGTCAGTCAATGCCATCACACGTCGTTACTCTACAAGTGATATCGAATCACTACCACCTAGACCCGATGCATCAATTGAAGCTGCGATTGCAGAAGCTAATCGGGTTACGTTGATGCAGTTAGCACCTAATCAGCAAGCTTCAATTGAAAAAACATATCAAGCTGCTATTTCTGCTATTAGTGAGGGTTCAGCAAAAAGAGCGGGTATCGAGTTAGGTGAAAAAGTAGCGCAAGCGATATTAGTGAAGCGAATCCAAGATGGCGCTGCTGACGAAGAGTCTTATCGGCCCAATACTAGTGCGGGTGTTTATATACCCACTATTATTCCAGAGGCGCCGCAATGGATGAAGCGAACGCCTTGGCTGATGACGAATCCAGCGCAATTTAGACCGGCATCCCCACCTGAATTAGGAAGCGATATTTGGGCGCGAGATTATAATGAAGTAAAAGCCCTTGGTCGATTTGATAGCCAGGTCAGGACGAGTGAACAGACGGAGATTGCTCGTTTTTGGGAGGAAGTTATGCCTCCAATTTATCATGGCATCGTACGTTCCGTAGCAACCCAACCAGGGAGAGAAATTACACAAAATGCACGTTTATTTGCTGCCGTAACTCAGGCTTCCGATGACGCGCTCATTGCTGTTTTTGATGCTAAATATCACTATGGATTCTGGAGGCCATTAACAGCGATTCGGAACGGCGATATCGATGGGAATGAAGCAACAGAGCGAGATGCTACTTGGTTACCATTTATTAGTACACCAATGCATCCAGAGTATCCGTGTGCGCATTGTATCGTCTCTGCTGCAGTTGGAACCGTATTGGAAGCGGAAATAGGAAATAATCCGTCCCCAATACTGACTACGGTGAGTAAAGCAGCGAATAATGCGACCAGAAGCTGGCGTAATGTACACGATTTTATGCAGGAGGTTATCAATGCAAGGGTATATGATGGAGTACACTATCGTAATTCTGGAGAAGTGGGCTCAAATATGGGCCGGCAAATTGCTCAGCTTGCAATAAAGAAATATGAGGTAGGTGAAAAGTAGGTTTGTATCATCTTGAACGATCAAAGCGTTACCGTGGTGAATCTTTCTGGAATACTAACGGGCCAGTTGAGTTGTTGTTTTATGATGTCAGCTAGAGCATTAGCATTACTCGGTTCACCATGAACGATGTAGGTATGGTTGGGAGGTGTTTTAAATGCTTTGAGCCAATTTAGAATCCCAGCTTGATCTGCGTGCGCTGAAAGTCCGCCAATGGTGTAGAGATCTGATCGAACAACAATTTCTTGACCAAAAATCCGTACAATTTTGGCACCATCGACTAATCTTCGTCCTAATGTTCCGGCGGCTTGAAAACCGGTGATCAGTATCGTGCATTCAGGTCTAGGAAGGTTATATTTAAGATGATATTTGATACGACCCGCATCGCACATACCACTCGCTGAAATGATGATAGCCCCGTGATCAATCGCATTGAGCGCGATGGAATCTTCAACATTCTCGGTGAAGTTGATTTTTAGTGGGTTTCCTTCTTTATTGAACCACTGTAGGGTTTCATGCGCTTCTTTATCCAGTAATTGGCTATGCTGAAGTGTAATATCTGTGGCAGCTTTTGCCATTGGCGAATCAACATAAATATCCATTTTTCCTAACTTATTTTGTCGATGTAAATCGATGAGTAAGAAAAGGAGTTCTTGAGTTCTTCCAACAGAAAAAGCAGGCACGATGATGTTACCGCCTTTTCTTAATAGCGTATCGTTAACGGCATGGGTAAGCTCATCGATGGTATCTACCATAGATCGATGAAGTCGATTACCGTAGGTTGATTCAACGAGTAGAACATCTGCTTGATAAATCGGGGTTGGGTCTTGCACAACGGGATGTCCTGGTTGTCCAATGTCGCCTGAAAAGACTAATTTCTTTTGCTTTGATTGAGTTTTTATCCAGACCTCGACAATCGCGGATCCTAAGATATGTCCCGCATCACGAAAGCAGCACTGTATCGTTGGATGAGGAAAAACTTTTTCATCATAAGCTATACTGCACAACTGTTTAAGAAAGCTTTCTGCTTGGGTAACTGTGTATAAAGGCGCATTTTCATATTCAGAAACACGTTGTTTTCTTTGTAGGATTTTATTTTTCCATTCCACTTCTTTTTCTTGAATATAGGCGCTATCTTTTAGCATAACCTTGAGTAGATCGATTGTGGCCCCAGTCGTATAGACCGGTCCTCTAAACCCTCGAGCGCTTAATCGCGGCAGCAATCCAGAATGATCAATATGCGCATGGGTGAGGAGCACGAAATCAATTGTTTCAGGATCGAAGCTGAATGCAGATCTATTTTTAATCTCTGCCTCACTTCCCCCTTGAAACATTCCACAATCAACTAGAAATCGAGTTTCCTCAGTTTCTACGAGATAACAGGAACCAGTTACCTCATTCGTGCCACCTAAGAAAGTAAGTTGTGCCAAGGTATTTCCTATTTTTACTACGATTGTATGTCAATAATTTGTAGAACATTACTTACTAAATGTTCAATTTCATGTTCTTTAATGATGTATGGTGGCATAAAGTATACTGTTTTTCCAAGTGGTCGAAGCAGTAGCTGCTTCTCGAGTGCTTTCTGGAAAAAATTATTTGAGAATTTGGAGTCATTCGTTTCAACTTCAAAAGCCCAGATCATGCCACGATTACGAAAATTCTTTACTTTAGGGTGGGACTGCAGTGGTGAAGCAAGTTGATTGAGGTAATCAATTTTCGCTTGATTTGCTTCAATTATGTTGTATTGTTCGATCAAATCCAGTGCGGCAAGGGATGCACGGCATGCCAAAGCGTTCCCAGTATGAGAATGGGAATGAACAAACGCTTTTGAGATTTCGTCTTGATAAAAAGCCTGGTATAGCTTATTAGTTGTCATGACGACCGAAAGTGGCAGATAACCTCCCGTTAATCCTTTCGCTAAACATAATAAATCTGGAACAATTTCAGCATGTTCGCACGCAAACATTTTTCCTGTACGACCAAACCCAACTGCAATTTCATCGGCGATTAAATGAACTTCGTATTCATCACAAATAGTTCTAGCTCGTTGTAAGTAAATAGGATGATACATACCCATCCCGCCAGCTGCTTGGACAATCGGTTCGAGAATAAATGCGGCAATTTGTGTATGGTGCTTGGAAAGAAAAATCTCTAATTCAGAGGCTGCTTTTAATGCAAATTCTAGAGGTGTTTCATTACCGATAATATTTCGCCAATCGGGTGAAGGCATATATTCAGTGTTTCGAAGCAGTGGCGCATAAGTTTGTCTAAAAAATGGAATTTCGGTGACCGATAATGAGCCGAGCGTTTCCCCGTGATAACCATTTTTCAAGCTGATGAAATTAACTTTGTCAGTTTTTCCATATAATTGCCAATAGTGAAAGCTCATTTTTAGTGCAATTTCGGTGGCTGATGCCCCATCGCTAGCAAAGAAGCAATGACCTAAGTTACCTGGCGTAATCTGAGCCAATCTTTCTGCTAGCTCAACGGCCGGTTGATGAGTAAAACCGGCGAACATGACATGTTCAATTTTATTCAATTGATCAACTAGCGCATCATTGATATAAGGGTGGCAATGCCCAAAAAGATTTACCCACCAAGAACTAATTGCATCCATATAACGATTCCCATTTGTATCATAAAGCCAGATACCTTGAGCCTTTTCGATAGGTACAAGGGGAGATGTCTCATGGTGTTTCATCTGGGTGCACGGATGCCAGATATGCTTAAAACTGCGTATTGATAAATTTTTATCATTCATCGACTTGAAATTCCTGTGAATAGATCATATTATTAGCACTCGTCAGTGTTGAGTGCTAATTACTTTAAAATAGCGAATACTGCTACAAAACCAGCATGAGTTTTGATTGAATTGATTTGATTTTAAGTATGTTCATGTTTTTTAATCATTATTAGGAGAATCAACTATGAATATTCGCCCCTTACACGATCGTGTTATTGTCAAGCGGCTAGAAGAAGAACGCAAGACGGCTTCGGGAATTGTTATTCCAGATTCTGCAACAGAGAAACCAGATCAAGGTGAAATTTTAGCTGTTGGAAAGGGAAAAGCTGGGGATGATGGAAAAATTCGCCCTTTGGAAGTAAAAGTTGGTGACAAAGTTTTGTTTGGAAAATATTCCGGTCAAGCTGTAAAAATCAAAGGCGAAGAATACCTTGTTATGCGTGAAGAAGACATCATGGGTGTTATTGAAGGTTAAGGTATTTAATCCTTTTAATTTGAAATTTGATCATGCAACAGTAATTTAGGAGAAGAATTATGGCAGCAAAAGAAGTTAGATTTGGTGATGTAGCACGTCATAATTTGGTACACGGGGTTAACATTCTTGCAGACGCAGTCAAGGTAACCTTGGGTCCAAAAGGTCGTAATGTGGTGCTGGAGCGTTCCTATGGCGCACCGACCATCACTAAAGATGGTGTATCGGTAGCAAAGGAAATTGAACTTAAAGATAAATTCGAGAATATGGGTGCCCAGATGCTTAAAGAGGTTGCAAGTAAAACCTCTGATGTAGCAGGAGATGGTACAACGACAGCAACGGTATTAGCACAATCAATTGTGAAAGAAGGAATGCGTTATGTCGCGGCGGGTATGAATCCAATGGATTTAAAACGTGGCATCGATAAAGCAGTTATAGCAACCATTGAAGACCTAAAAAAACTTTCTAAACCCTGTTCTACCAGCAAAGAAATTGCTCAAGTTGGCAGTATTTCCGCAAATTCAGATGCGGAGATTGGAAAAATCATTGCTGAAGCAATGGAAAAAGTTGGCAAAGAAGGTGTAATTACGGTTGAAGATGGCTCAGGTTTACAAAACGAGCTTGAAGTTGTAGAAGGTATGCAATTTGATCGGGGTTATTTATCTCCTTATTTCGTCAGTAGTGCGGAAAAACAAATTGCATTGCTAGAAAGTCCCTTTGTATTGTTACATGATAAGAAAATTTCTAACATTCGCGATTTGTTACCCGTTCTAGAGCAAGTTGCAAAAGCAGGGAAGCCTTTATTGATTATCGCTGAAGATGTTGATGGAGAAGCGCTTGCAACATTAGTAGTCAATAATATTCGCGGTATTCTCAAAACTTGTGCAGTTAAGGCACCTGGTTTCGGTGATCGCCGTAAAGCGATGCTGGAAGATATTGCGATATTGACCGGTGGAACGGTAGTTGCCGAAGAAGTTGGATTATCGCTTGAAAAAGTTAAATTGGATGACTTAGGTCAAGCCAAGCGAATCGAAGTTGGAAAAGAAAATACCACTATTATTGATGGTGCTGGTGATGTGAAATCGATCGAAGGGCGTGTAGCACAAATTCGTACACAAATTGAAGAAGCAACCAGCGATTACGATAAAGAAAAATTGCAAGAGCGTGTAGCAAAACTTGCTGGTGGCGTTGCATTGATTAAAGTAGGTGCTGCGACAGAAGTAGAAATGAAAGAGAAAAAAGCTCGAGTGGAAGACGCACTCCATGCAACCCGTGCAGCAGTGGAAGAAGGTATCATTCCTGGCGGTGGCGTTGCGCTAATGCGTGCTATTGGTACTGTAGGCAAACTTAAAGGTGACAATCATGACCAAGATGCTGGGATTAAGATAGTAGAAAGGGCATTAGAAGAACCTTTGCGTCAGATTGTTGCAAACTGTGGTGATGAACCATCAGTTGTTGCAAACAAAGTAAAAGAAGGTAAAGGAAATTTTGGATATAATGCAGCGACAGGTGAGTATGGTGACATGGTCGCAATGGGTGTATTAGATCCTACTAAAGTTACCCGTTCAGCGCTTCAGAACGCAGCTTCAGTTGCAGGACTTATCCTAACAACGGATGCAATGGTAGCGGAATTGCCAAAAGATGAATCTGCTTCACCTGCTCCGGGTATGGGGGGCATGGGCGGTATGGGCGGCATGGATATGTAACGCCGTTATTCAGAAAACGACCAGTAACCTATCCCTAATCGCTACAACAATAGGTCTTCAAGGCTTGTTGTTGTGGCGATATTTTTTATTGATATATGGAAAATTTTAGTAATTATCAAGCTGATAAAGATTTATTAAGAGACCGGGTCATTTTAGTAACAGGTGCGGGACAGGGAATTGGGCGTCAGGCCGCAATAACTTATGCTGCTTGTGGAGCAATCGTTATTCTTCATGGCCGGAAAACTAAGAAGCTTGAAAATGTGTATGATGAAATCAGTGAGCTAAAGCGGGAAGAAGCAGTTATTTTCCCCTTTGATTTTGAGAAAGCAACTGAGAATGATTTTTATACAATTGCAGAATCGATTGCGTCACAATTAGGAAGACTTGATGGAATTTTGCATAACGCTGCTTTTACTTACGGCCCAATGCCTTTTGAGCATCATACACTCGAGCACTTGCAAACATTAATGCATGTTAATTTGCTTGCTCCGATAACACTAACAAAAGCATGTTTGCCCCTACTCAAATTATCTAATGATGCGAGTATTGTTATGACATCTGATGACCACGGTCATGTGCCTTCAGCCTTCTGGGGTGCATTTGCTATCGCAAAGGCAGGGGTGGAAGCTTATGTGAAGATTCAATCTGAAGAGTGGACCTTATTGCCGAATATTCGTATTAATGGGCTTGTTCCAGGGCCAGTTCATTCACCACAGCGTGTTAAAACGCATCCTGGAGAACTGAAAAGTAAATTGTTGCAACCTAGTGATTTAATGGGGACTTATCTTTATTTAATGGGGCCTGATAGCAAAGGTAGAAGTGGCGAGGTACTATTTTGTCAATCCTAGAGTCCTTTGGCTGCTATCCCAACCATAACAAGGTATAATTCACAAACGAAAAAAATTAATTAGTTGAAAAAGCGAAAGTGGCGGAATTGGTAGACGCACCAGATTTAGGTTCTGGCGCCGTAAGGTGTGGGGGTTCGAGTCCCCCCTTTCGCACCAAACTTGTTTAGGAAGAGTCCAATGCAATCAAATACAGAAAGCCCAAACGCGCTCGAACGAAAAATCAGCATTTCTATACCCCAGGAAGATGTTCGCGTTGAGGTGGATAATCGTTTAAAAAAGCTATCAGGAAAAGTTAAATTGCCAGGTTTCCGTCCTGGCAAGGTGCCATTGAAAATGGTGACGCAGCAGTATGGTCTACAATTGCACCAGGAAGTTTTGAGTGAGTTGGTACAAAAACATTTTCGTGATTCATTGCAAAAGCAAGATATGCGGATTGCAGGTACGCCAAATTTCAATTCTAAATCGCTTGATGGAGATAGCTTAAATTATGAATTTGATGCTGTTTTTGAAGTCTATCCAGAAATCACGATTGGAAATTTTAGCGATCTTAATATTTCTAAACCTGGTGTACAAATAGGGGAAGCTGAAGTTGAGAAAACATTGGATACTTTGAGAAAGCAAAGAGCAAAATTTGAATCAATCGATAGACCTGCAGGAAAGGGTGATCGGGTAAATATTGATTATCATGGACAGGTCGATGGAAAGGAATTTGAAGGAGGACAGGCAAAAGGTTTTAGCCTAATATTAGGCGATGGTTATGCATTAAAAGACTTTGAAGATGCCATTATTGATATGAAAAATGGCGAAAATAAAGTATTTCAAATGATATTTCCTACAGATTACCATGGTAAAGAAGTTGCAGGTAAATCCGTAACCTTTGATGTTAGATTGAACAAAGTAGAAGAACAATTACTTCCAAGTATTGACAGTGATTTCGCTAAGTCACTTGGTATCAGCGATGGAGACATTAATAAAATGTACGCTGAGGTAAAAGTGAGTATTGAACGTGAGGTATTACAAAGAATTCGTACTAAGCTAAAAGAGCAAGTGATGCAATTTTTACTTGAAAGCACAAACTGCGGGATACCTAAAGTGTTAGTAAATCATGAGATTGAGCACTTACTTCAAGAAGCTAATAACAATCTAAAGGCACGAGGTCTTGCTGATCGAGAGGCCAATTTATCGCCTGATTTATTCCGAGAAAGAGCTGAGCGACGTGTTAAGTTAGGCTTAATTTTAGCTAAACTCATAGAACAACAAGGTATAAAAGTACAATCAGACCAGTTAAGAAAGTATGTAGAGGAATATGCTAAAAGCTATGAAAATCCTGAACAAGTCATTAATTGGTATTATTCATCGCCTGAACGATTAAAAGATATCGAATCGGTAGTATTAGAGGATAATGTTGTAGCGTGGATATTAGAAAGAGCACATATTACTGAGCAGCAAATGTCATTTGACGATTTAATGGGGTATTCGAAGCATTAATTTACGGGGGTAAATTTGGATATCAATGGATTAGGTTTAATTCCAATGGTCATTGAGACCAGCGGAAGAGGTGAAAGAGCATACGATATCTATTCTAGGTTATTAAAAGAAAGGATAATTTTTCTTGTTGGGCCAGTGACTGAAGTAACAGCTAATTTAGTTGTAGCTCAATTACTATTTCTAGAATCTGAGAACTCTGATAAAGATATTTATTTATATATTAATTCACCTGGGGGTTCTGTCTCTGCTGGTCTTGCAA
>SSFW01000159.1 GCA_008015595.1 Nitrosomonas sp.
TATTACTTTTGAGTACGTGATGCTTGATCAAGTCAATGATACCGTCCAGCATGCGCGTCAATTGGTAGAGTTGGTTAAAGATACTCCCTGTAAGTTTAATTTGATTCCATTTAATTCCTTTTCCGACTCCGGTTATAAACGCTCGACGAAGGAGGCGATTCATTCTTTTCGTGATGTTTTGATGCAAGCTGGGTTGGTAACCACCGTTCGTAAAACACGGGGGGATGATATCGCCGCTGCTTGTGGTCAATTAGCTGGTAACGTTTTGGATAAGACGCGACGAACTCAGCGTGGCGCTGAAGGAATGGCAAGTGTTTAAACGCTTAACAGCTTTATTGATTAGCTTGAGTTTGGCGTGGCTTACAGGATGTGTTAGCCCGCCTGATCCTGAAAGTAATCTTACACCTGAAGAAAAAAGGAAGCGAGTCCAAGACCGCGCTAAGATTCATACCGAATTGGCGGGGCAATATTACAGTCGTGGTCAGTATCGTGTTGCCATTGAAGAAGCAGAGATTGCCTTGCGTGCTAATAATAATTATGCACCAGCCTATAATGTTTTAGGGCTGATCTATATGGATTTGCGTGAAGATGGGCGTGCGCAAGTAAACTTTGAACGTGCAATCAGAATCGCACCTAACGATGCGGATGTACATAACAACTATGGCTGGTTTCTGTGTCGCAATCCTGCTCAAATTGATTTGGCTATTGATCATTTTATGCAAGCGATTAAAGATCCATTCTATGAAATACCTGAGAAATCCTATACCAATGCAGGTTTGTGTGTTTTGAAGCGCAATGATTTTGAGCAAGCTAAAGCTTATTTACAGAAAGCGCTTGTCATCCACCCCGATTATCCCTTGGCGGTATTGGGATTAATTCAGATTGACTATCTGAGTAGAAATTTAAGAGTAGCTCAAACCAATATTACGCGCTATATTCAGTCTTATCCGCTCTCAGCGGACAGTTTGTGGTTAGCGATCCGAATTGAGCATGCATTGGGAAATGATCAAGCAGTTGCGAGCTATGGCGCTCAGTTGCAAAGGCGTTTTCCTGATTCCAATGAAGCGAGGTCATTGCGCGAGGGTAAATTGAGAGATGAATGAAAACAATGGTGACAACGAGATGATTGCTAGCAACGGTGAATCAATGATGTCTCGAAGTGAGGAGATGGGTAGTCACGATAATCTAAATAATCGCGCACTACCAGAAAGTATTGGGCAAATATTGCGAGATGAACGGATCAAACGTAATCTGAGCATTGGTGAAGTATCGCGTCGGTTACGCTTGTCAGAGCAGAAAATTGCTGCAATCGAGGAAAATGATTTTAGTAAATTACCTTCTGGCACTTTTTTACGTGGCTTTATCCGTAATTATGCCAATTTTCTTCAACTCGATTTTAATTCACTTATTCCTTTATTATCGCAATCAGCCGGGGTAATCGTTCAACAAAACTCGAACAGGCAGTCTAAAACCATTCCTCTCGAATCAAGACGTCTAGGGTATTCCGGCAGTGCATATCGCTTGTTTATATCCGCTTTCATTGTTTTATCGATTATGTTACTGGGTTACGGTATTTATAACTATGGTGATTGGGGTGAGTATTTTGTTGTGAAGAATGGGGGTGATACTTCAAACACCCAAGCAGATTCCTTGAAGCAAGAGAATGGTCAAACTACGATGGAGCTATCCTTGCCATTGCCTAATCTTCCATCAACTTCTTGGAATACGGTGGAGTCATTCAAACCTATCAATGAGAAACCTGTAACGACGGAATCACCCTTATTACCGCCAGTTACTACTGAAATCAAAGAAACCGCTCAGACTAATGTGTTAGAAAGTTCAACTGATAGTGGTGAAAAGACAGTGCAGCTTACCTTTTCTAGAGAGTCTTGGGTAGAAATAAGAGATAGTAAGAAGAAGGTCATTTTTATGAAAACTAACGCAAGAGGGTCTGAGCAAGTCGTTAAAGGAACGCCCCCGCTTTATTTGGTTATTGGTAATGCGTCGGGGGTTGGACTTACTTATAATGGAAAGCTAGTTGATTTGGCACCTTATACTCGGAAAGCTGATGATGTAGCACGCTTTTCGCTCGAGTGAGTGCCTGTCAGATGTGTAATTATCCCTAATAAAATAAAATCATAATGTTATGTTAAGAAGGAAAAGTGTTGGTGTTCGTGTAGGTTCTACAGTCATTGGAGGGGATGCACCCGTTGTCGTTCAATCAATGACCAATACGGATACTGCAGATGAAGTTGCAACTGCGATTCAAGTTGCGCAATTGGCGAGAGCGGGCTCTGAACTGGTGCGAATTACTGTCAATACGACTGAGGCCGCAAGCGCTGTAGCGAGCATACGTTCACGATTAGATGATATGGGATGTCATGTTCCACTGATCGGGGACTTTCATTTTAATGGCCATAAATTACTAACCGCTTATCCTGCTTGCGCTAAGGCCTTAGCAAAGTACCGCATTAATCCTGGTAACGTAGGTCACGGTAAAAAACGTGACGAGCAATTTGCTACCCTGATTGAGACTGCTTGCCATTATGACAAACCTGTCCGAATCGGTGTTAATTGGGGTAGTCTGGACCCTGAAATGCTCGCTCGTATCATGGATGAGAACGCAAAATCTAGTGATCCATTGGATGCGGGTCAAGTCATGCGTAAGGCACTGATTACTTCTGCGCTGGAAAGTGCAGCTAAAGCTGAAGAACTCGGTTTGCCACGTGATCACATCATACTGTCTTGCAAAGTAAGTGGCGTGCAGGATTTAATTGCAGTTTACCGAGATTTGGCTGCTCAATGTGATTATGCATTGCATTTAGGATTAACAGAAGCGGGGATGGGCTCAAAAGGCATAGTCGCGTCTACAGCCGCATTATCTGTATTATTGTTTGAAGGTATTGGTGACACGATCAGAATTTCTTTGACGCCAGAACCGGGAGGGGACCGCTCGCGTGAAGTGATTGTGGCGCAAGAGATCTTACAAACAATGGGATTGCGCGCATTTGTTCCACTAGTTGCCGCTTGTCCGGGATGTGGAAGAACGACCAGTACTTATTTTCAAGAATTGGCAAAGAGTATCCAAACTTACGTCCGAGAACAGATGATTACATGGCGAGATGAGTATGATGGTGTTGAGAATATGACACTCGCTGTGATGGGTTGTGTGGTGAATGGTCCCGGTGAAAGTAAGCATGCCAATATTGGAATAAGCCTTCCGGGCTCAGGGGAAAATCCGGTAGCGCCGGTCTATGTCGATGGCCAAAAAACAGTGACACTAAAAGGTGATAATATCGCAGGGGAGTTTCGTCAAATTATCGACGATTATGTACGTACTAAATATCAAAGAAAAGTAGCAAATGTCTAGTACGATCCGTGCCATTCGGGGGATGAATGACATCCTACCCGATGAGGTATATCAGTGGGATTTTTTTGAAACAACGATTCGAAACTGGTTGGCTGCTTATGGTTATCGGAATATTCGGACGCCGATCGTCGAGCAAACCGATTTGTTTGTGCGTTCTATTGGAACGGCGACTGATATCGTTGAGAAAGAAATGTACACTTTCGTTGATCATTTAAATGGAGAGAGCCTGACATTACGCCCTGAAGGTACGGCATCTTGTGTCCGCGCAGTGCTTGAACATAGTTTGCTTTACACAGGACCACAACGATTATATTACTATGGGCCGATGTTTCGGCATGAGCGTCCCCAGAAAGGGCGTTATCGCCAATTTCATCAAGTGGGTGTTGAAGCAATCGGTTACGCCAATGCAGAGATTGATGCGGAGCTTATCATTATGTGTGCTCGATTATGGCGTCAATTAGGTATTTCCAATTTACGACTTGAGATTGGTACTTTAGGCAGCGTAGCTTCCCGTGCGGTTTATCGTGATCGGCTTATCGGTTATTTCGAACAGCATTTACAGCATTTAGATGAAGATGCCCGACGACGGTTATATACCAATCCGTTGCGAATTCTAGATAGTAAGAATCCAGCCATGCATGAACTTATTCTTAATGCGCCTAGGCTACTCGATGATTTAGATGAGGAATCACTGGTTCATTTTAAAGAGCTGCAGGATCGATTACAGCAGCAGGGTATTGATTTTGAGATCAACCTCAAATTGGTGAGAGGGTTAGATTACTACAATCGTACGGTATTTGAGTGGATAACCGACAAATTAGGTGCACAAGGAACGGTTTGTGCCGGTGGGCGATACGATGGATTGATTGAACAGATGGGGGGGAAACATACTCCAGCCTGTGGTTTTGCAATGGGAATTGAACGGATCCTGGCGTTGATGAATGAAACCGGCGTAAAAATTCCTCAATCTGAAGTAGATGCTTATGTAGTCTATCAAGGTGAAATGGCCGCAAAATTTTGTTGGAAAGTCGCTGAATATTTTCGAGATAATGGGCTCAAGGTTATTTTGCATTGTGGGGGCGGAAATTTTAAATCACAGATGAAAAAAGCGGATGCCAGTGGAGCCCGTTTCGCGATTATTATCGGTGACGATGAAGCAAACGATAGCGAGGTAAGTATTAAACCGTTGCGAGAAGCAGTTGAACAAGTACGAGTTGGTTTAAATGAAGCGGTTGCGTTACTTAAACAACATTAATTTTTTAAAATACTAGGAAGAAATCGTGGCATATAATCCGGAAGAACAGGAAAAAATAGAAGGATTGAAAGCGTGGTGGTCGACTCATGGTAGCTCAGTCATCATCATTTTGTCGACAATGATCGCAGTTATGGCTGGAATGCAAGCGTGGAAGTATTACCATAAGCAGCAAGCGTTGCAAGCTGCCGACTTGTTTGCAGTATTGCAACAGCAGATTGATAAGGGCGGTAGCTCAGAAAAAATCAATGATGCGCTGCATCTCCTGACTACCGGTTATCCCGAGAGTGGCTACGCTTCTCGTGCAGCATTGATAGCTGCTCAAGCCAATAAAAATTTGGGAAATCTTCCAGAGGCTAAAGCTAAATTGCAATGGATTCTTGATCATGCAAAAGAGCTGGAAATAAAGGATATCGCAAGACTGCGCCTAGCTGGGGTTTTGCTGGATGAGAAGAAATTTGATGATGCTTTGAAATTATTGGATAGTCAGCATGGAGAATCTTTCA